>JAIENF010000188.1 GCA_019751575.1 Burkholderiales bacterium | reverse complement strand
CGCCGGACAGCGTGGTGCGTCCCGCGGTCGCGCCGATGAGGAAGCCGCGCGAACGCATGTCGGCCGCGGCCCAGATCAGGTCGCCGATGCGCTGGAAGCCGAACATCGAATAGAACGTGTAGAAGGGCAGCATCGGCAGGCCGTGCGTCGAATAGCTGGTCGCCGCAGCCAGCCATGAAGAGATGGCGCCCGCTTCGCTGATGCCTTCCTCGAGGATCTGCCCGTCACGGGCTTCCTTGTAGTACACGAGTTCGTCGCGGTCCTCGGGCTCGTACAGCTGGCCTACTGCGGAGTAGATCGCCACCTGCCGGAACAGCGACTGCATGCCGAAGGTGCGCGCCTCGTCGGCGACGATCGGCACGATGCGCCTGCCGATGGAAGGATCCTTCAGCAGCTGGCCGAGCATCTGGACGAACACCATCGTGGTCGATTGCTCGCGCCCGTTCGAGCCTTCCAGCAGGCGGCTGAACGCGGCGAGCGGCGGCACCGGCAGCGCCGGCGCATCGCTCGTGCGCGGGGGCCGGACGCCGCCGCGCGCCCCACGGCGCCGCTGCAGGTAGCGCATCTCGGGACTGTCGTCGTCCGGCCGATGGAACCGGAGCCGCGAAACGTCTTCCTTCGACAGGGGCAGCGCGAAGCGGTCGCGGAACGCGAGCAGCGCCTCCTCGTCCAGCTTCTTCTGCTGGTGGGTACCCATCCTGCCCTGCCCCCAGTGCCCCATGCCATAGCCCTTCTTGGTCTGGGCAAGGATCACCGTCGGCTGGCCACGATGGCGCACCGCCGCGTGGTAGGCGGCATGTATCTTCACCGGGTCGTGGCCGCCACGGCGCAACCGGTCGATGTCGGCATCGGTCAGGTGTGCCACCAGCTGCTGCAGCTCGGGATAGCGGTTGAAGAAGTTCTCGCGGTTGAACGCGCCGTCGGTCGCGGCATACTTCTGGAACTCGCCATCGACCGTCTCGTGCAGCCGTCGCAGCAGGATGCCTTCATGGTCGCGCGCGAACAGCGGATCCCAGTCCGATCCCCAGAGGAGCTTGACCACGTTCCAGCCGGCGCCGGCGAACAGCCCTTCCAGTTCCTGGATGATCGACCCGTTGCCTCGGACCGGGCCATCGAGCCGCTGCAGGTTGCAGTTGACGACGAACACGAGGTTGTCGAGTCCCTCGCGCCCGGCCAGCGACAGCCCGGCGAGCGACTCCGGCTCGTCCATCTCGCCGTCGCCCACGAACGCCCATACGCGCCGGCCCTGCGTGGCGAGCAGGCCACGATGCTCGAGGTACCTCAGGAAACGCGCCTGGTAGATCGCGTTGATCGGTCCCAGGCCCATCGACGCGCAGGCGAACTGCCAGAAGTCCGGCATCAGCCAGGGATGCGGATACGACGGCAGCCCCCGGCCGCCGGTCTCGCGCCGGTAGTGGTCGAGCTGGTCTTCCTCGATCCGCCCCTCGAGGAAGGCCCGCGAATAGACGCCGGTGGACGAATGCGGCTGGAAGTACACCAGGTCGCCGTCCTGCCCGCCGCGGAAGAAATGGTTGAAGCCGACCTCGAACAGGTCGGCGGCCGACGCATAGCTCGCGATGTGTCCGCCGAGTTCCGGATGCGCGCGGTTGGCACGCACCACCATCGCCAGTGCGTTCCAGCGGATGATCGCCGACAGCCGGTTCTCGATGTCGAGGTCGCCGGGATACTGGGGCTGCGCCTCGAGCGGTATCGAGTTCACGTAGGGCGTGTTCAGCACCGGCGGCAGCGGCACCCGCTTCGAACGCGCGAGGTCGAACAGCTTGCGCAGCAGGTAGGTCGCGCGCTCGGGGCCTTCGCGCGCGATCGTCCCTTCGAACGCCTCGAGCCATTCGCGCGTCTCGTCCGGGTCCGGGTCGGGCGGCGCGACACGCAGGAAGGCCCGCGCGGCCGGCAGGGCCGTCGCGTCGTCGCGGGGGTTCGGGATGATGTCGTCCATCCGGGGGATGTTAGCCGGACGGCTGCGGCACGGGGTGCCGAATCGGCGTGCATGCATGGCCTACGGCGGCATATCATGCTGCCTTCAGTACACGGGACGACCGATCATGCCGCTACCGCCGTTCGACGCCAAAGACCTGCGCATCCTGGACCAGCTCCAGCGCGATGCGCGCATCTCGAACGTCGACCTCGCGCAGGCAGTGAACCTGTCGCCCTCGCCGTGCCTCGCGCGGGTGCGCGCGCTGGAAGCCTCGGGCGTGATCGCGCGCCACGTGACGCTGCTGGACCCTTCCTCGGTCGGGCTGGACGTCACCGTGTTCATCCAGGTCGCGCTGGACAAGCAGGTCGAGCCGGTGCTCGACCGCTTCGAGAAGGCGGTCCGTGCACGTCCCGAGGTGATGGAGTGCTACCTGATGACCGGGGACTCCGACTACCTGCTGCGGGTAGTGGTGCCCGACGTGCGCGCGCTGGAACGGTTCATCGTGGACGTGCTGTCGCGCATGCCGGGCGTCGGAAACATCAAGTCGAGCTTCGCGCTGAAGCAGGTCAAGTACGAGACCGCCCTGCCCCTGCAACCGCCATCGCTCAGTCGGACGCGCGCGCGCCGGAGCGCTTGACCAGTTCCGCGTACTTGGCGACTTCCTTCTTGATGAACGCCGCGAACTCCGTCGGCCCCATGAAGATCGCCTCGGCGCCGTCGCGTTCGAAGGCAGCACGGACATCGGGGTGCCCGTGCACCTTGCGCAGTTCCTCCAGCCAGCGATCGAGCACCGGCTTCTGCACGCCCGTCGGAAGCCAGGCGCCGTACCAGATGTCCGTATCGAACCCCGGCACGAAGTTCGCCATCGGCGGCACCCCGGGCAGCGCAGCGGCCGGACGCGCGGTGGTGACCGCATGCACGCGCAGCTTGCCGGCTCGGATATGCGGCAGGGCGCTGATGCTGGCGACGAAACCCATGTCGACTTCGCCACCGATCAGCGCGGCGATCACCGCCCCCGCGCCCTTGTAAGGGATGTGCGTGAGGTCGGCCTTGCCTGCCAGCTTGAACAGTTCGCCCGACAGGTGGCTGGTGGTGCCGGTGCCGTTGGAACCGAAGTTCAACCCGCCGCTGCGCTTCTGCGACAGCATGATCACGTCCTTCACCGACTTGGCCGGCACCAGCGGATGCGTGACCAGCGTCAGCGGCGCGCTGGCCAGGAAGGCCACCGGCTGGAAATCGGTGAACAGGTTGTAGTTGAGCTTGGGGTACAGCGAGACGTTCACCGCGATCGAGTTGGTGGTGAACATGATCGTGTGGCCGTCGGGCGGCGACTTGGCCGCGATCTCGGCGCCGATGTTGCCGCCAGCCCCGGCCCGGTTGTCGACCGCCACCGGCTGGCCCATGGCGTCGCTCAGTCGCGCCGCGAACTGCCGGCCGATGATGTCGGTGCCGCCGCCGGGTGCGAACGGGACGACCATGCGGATCGGCCGGTTCGGGAACGACTGTGCGTGGAGGGTTCCGGCGGCGCCGAGCAGCAGGAAGACGGCGCAGCAGGCGCGCGCGACGGGCATGCGATTGATCATGGTTACAGCTCCTGGGGAACGTGCAAGTCGGTCACCGCATCGTCCGGGCCCTGCCAGCGGCCGGCATCGGACACCCGTGCATCTGCAACGGGCGGGTGACTGGGGCGAGCGGATGATGCCCGCGCGGCAAGGTGCCGGCAAGGCATGAAATCACCGTCCGGGCGTTCGAGGGCCGTGTGCCTCGTCCGCCCACGAAAGCCGTGACCGGCAACTGACCAGCGGGACCCGTCTCCGCTCAGCGGCGAGGGGGCAGCAGGATCGACCGGTCGACCTCCCGGATATCGGTCTTGCCGCAGAACGCCATCGTGATGTCGAGTTCCTTGCGGATGATCTCCAGGCAGCGCGTCACGCCGGCCTCGCCCATCGCGCCAAGGCCGTGCAGCCAGGCACGGCCGATCATCGTCGCCTTGGCGCCCATTGCCACGGCACGCAGCACGTCCTGGCCCGAGCGGATGCCGCTGTCGAACCACACTTCGATGCGCGGCCCGACCGCATCGACGATCGCCGGCAGCGCATCGATCGTGGACGGAGCGCCGTCGAGCTGGCGGCCACCATGGTTGCTCACGACCAGCGCATCGGCACCGGAATCGGCCGCGAGCCGTGCATCCTCGGCGTCCATGATGCCCTTCAGCACCAGCGGACCGTCCCAGCGGCGCTTGATCCATTCCACGTCGCTCCAGTCGAGCGTCGGGTCGAACTGCGCGCTGGTCCATGAAGCGAGGCTGGAGGTGTCCCCGACGCCGTCGACATGCCCGACGATGTTCCCGAAATGGCGGCGCGGCGTGCCCAGCATGTTGCTGCACCAGCGCGGCTTGGTGAGCAGGTTGAGCAGGTTGGCCACGGTCGGCTTCGGGGGCGTCGACAAGCCGTTCTTCACGTCCTTGTGGCGCTGGCCCAGGATGGTGAGGTCCAGCGTCAGCACCAGCGCGGAGCAGCGCGCCGCCCTCGCGCGTTCGATCAGGCGCTCGATGAACGCGCGGTCGCGCAGCACGTAGAGCTGGAACCAGAACGGCTTCGTGGTGTGCGCGGCGACATCTTCTATCGAGCAGATGCTCATCGTCGACAGCGTGAACGGCACGCCGAACTTCTCGGCTGCGCGCGCGGCGAGGATCTCGCCATCGGCCCACTGCATGCCGGCCAGGCCGGTCGGCGCGAGTGCGACCGGCATCGACACCCGCTGGCCGAGCATGGCCGTCGCGATCGAACGGTTGTCGACGTCCATCGCCACCCGCTGCCGGAACTGCAGCGCCTGCAGGTCGGCCTGGTTGGACCGATAGGTACGTTCGGTCCAGGCACCGGAATCGCAATAATCGTAGAACATGCGCGGCGCACGCTTCCTGTGCAGCACGCGCAGGTCTTCGATGTCGGTGATCACGCTCAAGGCTTCTCCCCGGACGGTCCTCTCCGGCTGCGAATGGCCGGTTCGATGGGCGCAAGTATCGCTCGATTGCAGCCCGGCTGCCGCCGCGCTGCGCCTGCCCCGCGGCCTAGCGCCGGATGCGGTAGCGGGACAGCGCCTGCAGGTCGGGCTCGATGCCCAGCCCCGGCGCCTCCGACAGGTGCCAGTGGCCATCGCCGATGCGGGCGAACGGTTGCGCCAGCGCTTCGCGCAGCGGATTGGGATTGGAATCGACTTCCAGCATGCCGCTGCCCCCGACCGCGGCAAGCAGGTGCGCCGACGCCGTCAGGCCGATGCCGCCCCCCAGGTAGTGCGGGCAGAACGCGAGGCCGGCCGCGACGATGCCGGTGGCGATGTCGAAGCAGCCACTGATGCCACCCCACTTGATCAGGTCCGGCTGCAGGAAGCGGAATGCCCCGGTGGCCAGCGCGACGGCGAACTCGGCACGCCCGCGCATGTTCTCGCCGGCCGCCAGCGGGATCGGCGACCGTTCGGCGAAGGTGCGCCAGGTCTGCGGCCAGGTATCGGCGCGCAACGGTTCTTCCAGCCACAGGGGCCGGAACTCGGCGAGCCGGGCTGCCATCGCGAGGCCGGCATCGACGTCCCACGCCTGGTTGGCGTCGACCATCAGCGGCGCATCGTCGCCAAGCGCATCGCGCAGTTCGCGCAGGTTGCCGACGTCGCGTGCCTCGCCGAATCCGACCTTCAGCTTGAACGCCGTGAACCCGCGTGCACGCTGCTCGAGCGCGACCTTGCCGGGACGGGTCGGGTTGATGCCGCTGGCATACGCAGGCACCCGGTCGGCCGCCGCGCCGTTCAGGCAGCGCGCGAGCGGCAGGCCGGCACGCCGTGCGACCAGGTCCCAGGCCGCGATGTCTATCCCGGCGATCGCCTGCGCGAAGGGCCCGGGCTCGTCGGTCTGCAGCACGAGCACGCGGGTGCGCGCGGTCAGGAACTCGAACAGCGCGGCCGGCGACGCATGTTCCTGTTCGAGGGCCAGCGGCGCCAGCACTTCCTCGATCAGGTGGCCGCGATGCTCGGCGCCATCCGGCGGCCAGTTCGAGAACACCTCGCCCCAGCCATGCGCACCGTCCGCATCCTCCATGCGCACCGCGAGCGCCGCGCGGCTGCGCATCATGCCGAACGAGTTGCGTACCGGCTCGTCCAGCGGCACGCGCCACACATGCACTTCGATGCGCGCGATGCGCAGGCGCTGCAGGGTCACTGCAGCCCGCCTGCCTGCCCGCACGGGACCAGGTGGTAGATCGCGAACGCTTCGTCGGCGTCCGACCACATGGCCGGGCAGTCGTAGCCGCTCGACGCGGCGAGCGCGCGAAACGCGTCGGGCGCGTACTTGTACGAGTTCTCGGTGTGGATCGTCTCCCCCTTGCGGAACGCGTGCTGCACGCCGGCCACCTGCACCTGCTGGTCGACCAGGCTCTCGAGATGCATCTCGACGCGGCCGAGCAGGGCGTCGTAGCGCGACCGGTGGCGGAACCGCGACAGGTCGAACGAGGCGCCGAGCTCCACGTTGAGCCGGGCCAGCAGGTTGAGGTTGAAGCGCGCCGTGACCCCTGCGCTGTCGTCGTATGCGGCCTCGAGCACGACCGGGTCCTTGCGGGTGTCGACCCCGATCAGGATGCTGCCCGCGGGGCCGATCCAGCGCGCGACCCGGGACAGGAAGGCCCGCGTCTCCTCCGGCGTGAAGTTGCCGATGGTCGATCCCGGGAAGAAAAGCACCCGCTTCGCGCCGGGCGGGAGGCGCTCGTCCGGCAGGTCGTCCAGCCGGGTGTAGTCTGCATGGATCGCCAGCACGCGCAGCGCGGGGAACCGTCGCGCGGTTCCCGCGGCACCGGCCTCCAGCATCGAACGCGAGATGTCGATCGGGACATAGGCCGAGGGACGGCAGGCCTCGATCAGCAGGCGGGTCTTCGTTCCGGCCCCGCTGCCGGGCTCGACAAGCACCGCGCCGTGCGGCAGCGCTGCGCCGATCGACTCGAGGTGCCGGTGCATGATCGCCAGTTCGGTGCGCGTGACGTAGTACTCGGGCGTCTTGCAGATCGCCTCGAACAGCTCGCTTCCGCTGGCGTCATAGAACCATTTCGCAGGCAGCGTCATCGGCCGCGCGGCGAGTCCGGAGAGCACGTCGTCGCGCAACGAAGTACCGAAGGTATCGGCCGCGACGATCGCCAGGTTTGCGGGGGCGGCATCCATGCGACACGATGTTAACCGCTCACCATGCGCAGCGGGGGACGCCGATCGGTGTCCCGCGGCATCCCGGCCAGCCGCCGTCGATCGGGTCGCATCGACCCCATCGGGCGCGCTCAGATAAGGCGCAGCGAGAAGCCGCTCTCGACCCAGCGGCGGATACCGGTGG
>JAIENF010000681.1 GCA_019751575.1 Burkholderiales bacterium | reverse complement strand
AGCGCAGCCTCGACGGTTGCGCGCGCCGAGAAGCCGCGCATGCGCACGTCTCGCCCGATCTCCGTGTCGCGTCCGGCCCCGGTCATCGTCGCACCGCCGGCGCCAGGCCCTCCGCGCCGGCCGCCGTCATGGTGCCAGCGCCTGCGACACGCCGATCATGCTGTCGCGCGTGACCAGCGCCGCCAGCCGTTCCTCGTCCCAGCCCTCGGTCCCCGCCGGGCGCAGCGGGATCACCAGGTAGCGCATGTCGGCGGTCGAGTCGACCACCCGGATCTCGCGCTGCGCCGGCAGCTCGGTGCCGAATTCCTTCAGCACCGATCGCGGTTCGATCACCACGCGGGAACGATACTCGCGGCTCTTGTACCAGGCCGGCGGGATGCCGAGGATGTTGCGCGGGTAGCAGGAACACAGCGTGCAGCACACCACGTGGTGCAGCCCCGCGGTGTTCTCGAGCACGGTGAGCTCCGGCGTGTTCGCCAGGTCGAGCGCGAACGCACCACCCAGCGCAGGCTTCGCATCCTCGAGCAGCGCGGCGCGGAAGGCCGGATCGACCCAGGCGCGCGCGATGATCTGCGCACCGAGCGCCGGCGTGCGCGACTCGGTCAGGTCGATCTGGCGCTGGATGTCCTCGGCAGAGAACACGCCCTGCTCGATCAGCAGCTCCCGCAGGGCCTGTTCCATCAGCAGCGATTCGGGCGCGTAGTGGTCGAGGTCGTCGACCGGGGCATGCGCATCGTGCCCGTCGTGTTCCGGATGGGAATGGTCACCATGGTCATGCACGGTCATGCGAGGCTCCCTGCTCGTGCCCCGGAACCGCGGGCTGCACCGATGGCTCCAGCCAGTGCTCGAAGATGTCTGCGACGATGCGGTAAGGCCCTTCGTGCAGCCGCTCGCCCCACACCTCTGCCGCATCGAACTCGACCTGGTAGAGCGTGAGCGGAGGCATCCCGGGCTTGTGGTAGGCCAGCTCTTCGGGATTCGGATAACGGCCCAGGGCGCGAAGCACGACGCCGCGCTTTCCGCGCAGGTAATGCGGCGTACGGCAATGCGTTTGCGGCTCGCCGGTACGGACCCTGACCGGGACGCCGGCAGCGAGCGACGATGCGCCGCTCATGCCTTCCCCCCGCGCTGCGCCGCGATCGCCGCCATCCGCTGCTCGAGCGCGGCCTGGCTGACCAGGCCGCGCTCGATCGCCAGCTGGCGCACCGCGCGCATCCAGCGTTCGTAGTACCCCAGCCCGTGGTAGGCCTGCGGGTCGAGCGATTCGATCGAACGGCGCATCGCGTCGACCGTGAAGTAGCCTTTCTGCGGGTGCGCGAGCAGGCGCAGCATGGCGTCGACCCGCTGGTCGAACAGGGTGCGGGCGTGCTCGCCGTGGTCGATCGGACCGGCCGGATCGCCGCCCATGTCGTGTACGTGCTTGCCCATGGCCCTATTCTGCCTTGATCCCGGCGGCACGGATGATCTTGCCCAGCGCATCGATCTCGCTCTTGATGAACGCGCCGAACGCCTCGGGACTGCTCGGCCACGGCTCGGCGTAGAGCCCGGCCAGCCGCTCCTTCATGTCGGGGCTCGCCAGCGCCTGCCCGATGGCCGTGTTGATCGTCGACACCACCGCCTTGGGCGTGCCGCGCGGGGACACCAGGCCCCACCACTGCATGATCTGGTAGCCGGGCAGCCCCTGCTCGGCCATCGTCGGGATCTCGGGCGTGAGGCTGTGCCGCTTCGGGCCGGTGGTGCCGATGGCGCGCATCTTTCCGGCCTTCACCAGCGGCATCGCGGCGAGCATGCTGCTCGCGGAGAAGGTGACCTCGCCGCCTGCGAGCGCGGCCAGCGCGGGCACCGCGCCCTTGTACGGAACCACGGTGAACTCGAACTTGCCCATGATCCGGAACAGCTCGCCGCTCAGGTCCCCGGTCGAGCCACGGCCGGGCGAACCGAAGTTGAACTTGCCGGGGTTGCCGCGCGCATGCGCGATCAGTTCCTGGGCGGTCTTCGCCGGCACGACGTTGGCGACGGTGATCACCTGCGGCGCCGTCGCGATGCCGCCCAGCGGCGTGAAGTCGCGCATCACGTCGACCGACAGCTTGCTGTAGAGCGACGGCAGGCTCGCCAGCGCCGGCTCCGCGAGCATCAGCGTGTAGCCATCGGCCCCGGCCCGCGCGGTGAGTTCGGCGGCGATCAGGCCCCCGGCGCCGGTGCGGTTGTCGATGATGGTCGTCTGTCCCCATGCCTGGGTAAACTGCGCCCCGATCGTGCGCGCCATCACGTCGGCCGCGCCGCCGGCAGCAAAGGGCACGATGAAGCGCACCGGCTTCACCGGGAAGGCTTCCGCAGCGATCGCGTGCGGCACGCAGGCGATCGCTGCGAACAGGAGCGGCAGGGCAGAAGCGATCCGCCACGTCACTGCTGCAGGATCCGCAGGGGCGGCAACGGGATCTTCGTATCGCGGCAGCATGGACAGCCTTTCGTCGTTGGGCAACATGATGGAGAAAACCCGTGCAATTCTAGCGGGCCCCCGAGCATGATCGTTGCGTCAGCTTGCGTCCAGCGGAGGAACAGCATGGCATTGCACAGGTTGCGGCCGGATGCATGGCTGCTGATGATGGCCGCGTTGCTCGGCGCGGGGTGCTCGGCGCTGCCCGAACGCGACGCATCCGGCGTCGCATTCGATCCGGCGGCCGTGGCCTGGGCTTCGGCCCGAGGCAAGAATGCCGTGCGCGGCAGCGCGGTGGTGCGGCCCGCCAGCGGCGAGGCCCGCACCTGCGCCGGTGCGACCGTCGCACTGCTGCCTGACAGCCCTTACACCCGCGACCGGATCCGGCGTCTGTACGGCGGGACCGAGCGTGGATCCAATGACCTCGCGCCGGGCGCAGCCCGGCAGATCGAGGCGCCCGATCCCGCCTTCGGCCGCGCGGTGCGCACCACCACCTGCGACATCCATGGCCGTTTCGCCTTCTCGGCGCTGCCGGACGGCATCTGGTATGTCACCACGTCGGTAGCCTGGCGCACGCGCGGCAACGATCCGGCCTCGCAGGTGGGGACTGCGCTGATGCAGCGCGTGGTACTGGGTGGCGCCATCGCCGCGCAGGTCCAGCTCGGCAGTCCACCGGCACCCTGAACCTTGCTGGATCGCCGCTCCGGCCCGGCGCCAGGCGGACCTGCCGGGATCGGTGGACGCCGTCATTCCCCCGGCAGCGTGCAGCGATCGAAGCGGAAGGTGCTGGCAGGCTCCGACGCGCGCGCCAGCGGCATGCGGATGCGCCGGATCATGTCGAACGCATGCGGCGCGGCGCGCAGCAGCTGGTCGAACTGGCGCTCGTCGAGCGTCAACCCGGCCTGCGCGGCGAGGGCCGATGCAGCCGCACGCACCGCCGGCGTCACCCGTTCATCGAGCGGTGCGGCCGGGGCGGGTACACCCCCCGACGGGCGGGACCTGCCGGGGACCAGCGACGGCTGGCGCGCGTGCCAGCCGGCCGCCCGTTCGTAGGCATGGCCGACCCGCAGCACGGTCGCCTCGTCGAACGGGCGGCCGCCGATCTGCAGGCCCATCGGGAGCCCGTTCGCCGCGAAACCGCAGCAGACGACCAGCGCCGGATTGCCGAACACGCTGAACGGCGAGAACAGCGACGGCTTCTCCCAGAACGACACGGTGCGGTGGGCATCCAGGCGCGGCGCCGGGCCGGCGCCGGGCGTCACCAGCACGTCGAAACGTTCGTACAGCGGAACGGCCGCCTCGAGCAGGCCGCGCCGTACGCGCTGCGCGAGCATGTAGTCCGACGCCTGGAAGAGGGCCCCGGCCAGTCCGCCGCGCCCGAGGAAGTCTTCGCCGAAATCGCCGGGCCGCGAGATGAGCGATTCGCGATGGATCGAGAACAGCTCGGGCAGGGAGATCACCGTCTTGACGTCATGGTAGACCTGCGCCGGGAACATCCGGACCGTCTCCACCGTCGCGCCCAGCGCGCGCAGCACGTCGATCGCCGCATCGGTCGCACGCACCAGTTCGCCCGGGGTGTCGACCTCTTCTTCCCACAGGTGGCGCGCGACCCCGATGCGTACGCCGGCCAGGTCCTCGCCGCTGCGCAGCGCGGCCACGTAGTCGGGCGGCGTCCGCGATGCGCTGGCAGGGTCCGCCGGGTCGTGCCCCGCGATGGCCTGGAGCACGATCGCGCAGTCCTCGGCGCTTCTCGCCATCGGGCCGCAGTGGTCGAACGACCAGGAATTGGGCAGCACGCCGCCCCGGCTGACCAGTCCGTACGTGGGCTTCAGCCCGGCCAGCCCGCACAGCGCGGACGGCGTGCGGATCGAACCCCCGGTATCGCTGCCCAGGGCGGCAGGCACGAACCCGGCGGCGACCGCCGCGCCGGGGCCACTGCTGGATCCACCGGTGATGTGCTCGAGGTTCCACGGATTGCGTGCCGGCGGCCAGGGCAGGTCGAACGACGGACCGCCATGCGCGAACTCGTGCGTCGCGAGCTTCCCCAGCAGCACCGCACCGGCGGAATGCAGCCTGGCGACGGCAAAGCCGTCGCGGGCCGGCACATGGTCGATGCAGATGCGCGAATGCCCGGAAGTCAGGATGCCCGCCGTCTCGAAGATGTCCTTCAGTGCGAACGGCATGCCGTGCATCGGCCCGCGCCAGCCGCCACCGGCGATCTCGGCTTCCGCCTTGCGCGCCTGCGCCATCGCGCGGTCCGCGGTGAGCGTGATGAACGCGTTCACCTGAGGATCGAGCGATCGGATGCGCGATATCAGCGAACCGGCCAGTTCCACCGGCGAAAGCTGCTTCGACCGGATATGCCGGGCGAGCTCGGCGAGCGACAGTGCATGCAGGGGCTCACTCATCGGCCAGCCCCGGCCGCGGCACAGGAAGCGGCAACGACAGCGCCAGCGGTGCCAGCGCCTGCACGAAATCGGCGGCGGCCACCGGCTTGCGCAGCACCGGGAATCCTTCCTCCCGCGTTATCGAATCGATGTTCCATGGTGCATCTCCGGTAATGAGCACGCACAGCGTGCCCGAAGCCCTCGCCCGGGCGAACCGCAGCACGTCGACGCCACTGCCGGTTGGCAGCCTGAAGTCGCACAGCACCGCATCGAACGTCGCGCCGTCGAGCAGGGCGATCGCATCGGGCGCATTGACCGCGACGGTTACCGTCGCGCCCCAGCCCGACAGCAGCGAGGCCGTGGCTTCGCCGACCAGCGCGTCGTCCTCGACCACCAGGATGCGGGCCTCGAAGCGCAGCGATGAATTGCCTGCCGGCGGGAGTTCCTCCACGCCCGGATCGCACGCCTTCATGGTCACGGTGAACGTGGCGCCTGCGCCTGGCGCCGACTCGACACCGACCGGATGGTCGAGCAGCCGGCTGAGCTTGTCGACGATCGTCAGCCCGAGCCCGATGCCCTTTCGCCGGTCGCGTTCCGGGTTGCCCAGCTGCCGGAACTCCTCGAAGATCTCGCGCTGCTTCCCGGGCGGGATACCCACGCCGGTGTCTTCCACCGCCAGCACCAGCCCCTGCGCCGATCGTGCATGGCGCACGGTGACGCGCCCGCCGGCCGGCGTGAACTTGATCGCGTTCGAGACCAGGTTGCGCACGATGCGGCTGAGCAGCGTCGGATCGGACACCACCCACTCGTCGCAACGCATCAGCTCGAACTCGACCTGCTTCTCGGAGGCCAGGGCTGCGAACTCGTTGTGGATGGTGGACAGGATCGGTGCCAGGTGCACCGGCTGCATGCGCGGCGCGATGCGTCCGCTGTCGAGCTGGGCGACATCGACCAGGGTCTCGACCATCGCCCCGAGGTGGCTGACCGCCCGGCTGACGATCTGTGCCGAGCGCGCCTGCTGCCCGGGCGGATGCGGCCGCGACAGCACCTGCGCGATCAGCGCCAGCGTATGCAGCGGCTGGCGAAGGTCATGGCTTGCCGAGGCCAGGAACTCGGTCTTCGCGGCGCTTATGCGCACGGCCTCGTCGCGCGCACTGCGCAGCTGGTCCTCGATCGCCTGCTTCTCGCGGATGCGCCGTCCGATCTCGTCGAGCAGGTGGTCGAGCGCCGCGGCGATCTGGTCGACCTCGCTGCGACTGCGCCGCACGCCGGTACGCGCGGAAAGATCGCCGGCCTCGACCGCCTTCACCACGCCGAGGATCGCGTCGAGCGGGCGCTTGACGAGCAGCCGGACGAGCATCAGCGTGAGCAGCAGCCCGGTGGCGAGGGCGGCCAGCGCGACCGCCTTGCTGCGCAGGCTGGCCGCATCGATTTCGCGCAGTGCGCGCTGGCTGTCGAGCCCGACCAGGATGTCGAGCCCCTTGGGATCGGTGCCATCGGGGAGGTAGGCGAGGAACTGGTCACGCGTGCCGAAGAACGGCTCGGCACCCTTCTGCACCACACCGGGCCCGGGCTGCTTCAGCAGCGCGCTCCAGTCCGCAGGCAGCAGTTGCCCGCTCAGGTCCGGGCCTGGCAGGTTGGTGATGATGCGGCCATTGGCGTCCGCGACCACCACCAGCGTGCCCGGCTGCAGTGGCTTCACGCGGAACTGCTCTGCGAGCCAGCTGAGCTTGAGGGACGCGAAGACCACTGCGGTCACCTGCCCGGTGCGAGGGTCCGTCACCGGATGGGCAAAGCCGAGCACCTTCTGGCCAGTGAGCCGGCCGACGAACAGGTCCCCGACCGAGAACCGTCCGGTCTCCATGGCGGCCTGGAAGTGGCGCCGGTCGGCGTTCGACGTGGTACCGGGCTCGAACGGTTCATTGAGGCAGCGCACCATGCCGTTGGTGTCGCTGACCCCTATGTTCGACACGAAGTCGAACGACCGCGCCAGCCGCGCCATGTAGGCGTTGCAGCCGGCGTCTTCGCGCAGCGCCTCGGGCGCGTTGGCCGCGGCCACCAGCAGCTGCGCCATGCCGGTCACGATGCGCTGCAGTTCCCCGGACAGCATGTCGGCCTGGGAAGCGGCGACGCGGCGCAGGTCGTCCGCGCGCTCCCCCCGCAGCCGCCAGTCGTTGTAGATCTCGACCGACACGGCTGGCACGACCGCGACCAGTAGCAGAATGATGATTCTGGTGCTGAGCGACAAGTCGATTCCCTGGGTGGACGTTCGGCGCGACAGCCGCATTATCGGCGCACATCGCTGGAAGATGGAAAGCGTCGGGCGGGGGAGATGGCCAGTACCCCGCGGGCGCGTTCAGGCTGGCGGCTTCGGATCCCCGAGCTGGCGGGTCGGTGGCCCCTTGAGTTCGACCCGGTTGCCTTCCGGGTCGCGCAGGTAGATCGAC
>JAIENF010000101.1 GCA_019751575.1 Burkholderiales bacterium | reverse complement strand
TGACCGGGTTCACCGCGACCGACCGCAGTTTCGAGTTGACCCTGACCGTGTTCGGAGGCTGAAATGGACCTGCGTGGACGCTGGTTCGCAGGATCGGACGCGCTCGCCGCGGCCGATTCCGGGGGTGCCGGTCCGGTCGACCCGGCCGGCAGGCCGACCGGCCATCGCGCGGATGGACAACCGCGGCTGGGCGAGGTACTGGTCGCCGATGCCGCGATCACGCGCGCGGCCCTCAAGGCAGCACTCGAGGCGCAGGACCGTGTGCATGCGCCGCTCGGCGACCTGCTGGTCGCGCTCGGCTACTGCACGGGCGACGCCATCGAAGCGGCGCTCGCCCGGCAGCGGGACGGCCGGCCGTTGAACGAATCCGAGTGGCTCGTCACCGCGCAGGTGGGCATGGACCAGCGCCTGCGCAAGCTCGGCGTGCGGGAGTCGCATATCCGGGCGGCCCTGCAGTTCGCCGCCGCCACGGGTACGTCGCTCACCCGGGTGGTGCTCGACCTGGGCCTGATCAGCGCGGAAACCATGGCGCAGGCGCTGGCCGAAGAGAACGGCCGCCAGTACTTCTCGCACGACCGGGTCGAGCGGATCGATCCGTCCGACCTAGATTCGGTGACGGTCGGGGCATTCGCCGGGTACGTCCCGGCGGGCCGCATGGACGGCCGGCTGCTGGTGGCCGTCGCCGAACCGGAGAAGATCCTGGAGGCGCAGACCTCATGGCAGGCGCAGCGGGTCGAAGTGGTGATCGCCTCCCCGCGCACCATCGAAACCATCTTCCGCCGATATTTTGCGCGCACCGAGCATGCCTTTCGCCAGTCCGTGAGCCAGTGGGAGGAACGCCAGCGACAGCCGCGTGGCCCGGATGCCACCGACGGCAACGAGGTCGAGTGGATCTACGGACGGCTCATCAGGCATGCGTGCTACCTCGGCGCCAACGACATCTTCCTGCACAAGACGCTGGCCGGCGTCGGCAAGATCAAGCTGCATGTCAACGGCGCAGGTCATCTGTTCGCAGCGGTAAAGGAAGACCTGTTCGACAAGATGCTGAACAAGCTGGTGTCCGAGAACTCGAATGCCGATGCCCTTGCGCGTGCACCCCAGGAGGCCAATGTCGGGATCATCGGCGGCCTGAAGGAAGAGTTCTCGGACATCACCGACCGCTACAGCTTCCGCCTGCAGCTGACCCAGGGCCGCAGCCATGCAGAGCGCGAGGCCGTCGTGCGGATCCTCGACCGGCAGGCTGACCAGGCCGACTTCCATGCGCTGGGCTTCGACGAACAGGTCGAGCGCCAGCTGCTGAACTACAGCCGCTCGAGCACGGGCCTCGTCGTCGTGTGCGGGCCGACCGGGTCCGGGAAGACGACTTCGCTGTACGCGATGATGAAGAAGATCGATCCGATCGAGCGTTCCATACGCACGATCGAGAAGCCGATCGAGTACCGCCATTCCATGTGGCATCAGATGGAGGTTCCGGCGGACGTCCCGGAAGGCGAGGGCGTGCGAATCATGCTCAATGCCGCCCTGCGCATGGCGCCGCACGTGATCCTCATGGGCGAGATCCGCGAGGACCTCGATGTCGCGAACCGGGTGATATCCGCCGCCTTCACGGGCCACCTTGTCTATACGACGCTGCACGTGACCGAAGCTGCGCTGGCGATCACCCGCCTGCGGCATATCGGCGTCAGTTCCGAGAACCTCGCCGCGGCGTTGCGCGGCGTGCTGGCCCAGAGGCTGGTCCAGGTGCTGTGCCCGGACTGCCGCGCACCCGATGCCAGCGAGGACACCCAGGCCGAGCGGCGCCGGTCGGCCTGGCTCGCCGACACCGAGTGGACCCCGATGCGCGAAGTCGGGTGTGCACGCTGCGGTTGGAGCGGATTCCGCGGACGCCGAATCATCTATGAGCTGCTCGACATCGACCGCGAGGTCCGCGACCTCGTCGAGCGCGGCGCGACCGCGCGCGAGATCGCCCGAGCCGGCGTGCCGCCCGGGCGCTCGATCTGGGCCTGCGGATTGAGGCTGGTCGCGCGGGGCATCACCTCCATCGACGAGCTGCGCCGGGTCGCCGACCCGCCCTCGTAGCGCCTGGCGGATTCCGTGTTTCGAGTCCGAATTTCGAGTCCGAACGTGCTCGTTTCAAGCGGGCCCCTGAACCGAACGTCGTTGAACATTGCGCCGATCATGGTCCTTGCCTTCCAATACAGTGGTTACGACACCGCCAACGCGCCGGTGCGCGGGGTCGTGTACGCGGTGAACCGCGACTTTGCCTATTCTAGGCTGAAGACCAATCGAATCCGCGCGACACGACTGCGCATCGATCCTGCCGCTACCTTTAGCAACTGGATATCGAGCAGCTTCGAACTGCGCGACCTGGAGCGCTTCTACCGCTCGTTCGGGCAGCGGCTGGCCAATGGAACGCCGGCGCCGAAGGCGCTCGAGAGCTGCCGAAGCATCCTGCGCGACCCGCGGCTCCGGCAGGCGACCCAGGCCATGCAGCAGCAATGCCTCGGCGGTGCCGAGCTGCACGCTGCGATGGCCTTCGCAGGTTTTTCCAGGCGCGACGCGATGCTGGTGCGCGCTGCAGAGGTGTCCGGAAACACGCCCGACACGCTCAAGCGGCTGGCCGACGACGTGCGTTCACAGCGCACCCTGAAGTCCTCGCTGTCGAAGGTTCTGGCAGTGCCGGTCGCGACCCTCGTCTTCCTGTATGTGTTCCTGTTCCTGGTGGTGACGGTCGCGGCGCCGAAGACGCTCGATTTCTTCGCCAAGACCGGTGCGACGCTGCCGCCGTTCGCGGTCAACTATTTCGAGTTCACGCGGCTGGTGAACGCCAACCCGACGTTTGCCACGCTGCTGTTCGTCGCGCTGCCGGTGCTGCTGGTCATGTTCATGCGCACTGCCGCCTGCCGACGGTTGGTCGAGTCGATCCCGCTGGTGCGTGACCTTTCGGTGAAGGCCGAACTGGCAGGCCTTTGGAACGGATTCGCGCAGCTGCTGCGTGCCCGCATTCCCCCGGCGACCGCCGCGGGGGTCGTCCGCGACGCTGCGCGGCGTACCGACACCCGGGGCTGGTTCACCCGGTTCGGACACCTGCTCGAGACCGGCGTGTTCATGCGCGAGGCGGCGGCACGTGCCGGGTTTCCGGCGCTGGTCGCGGCCGACGTGGCCGCGGCAGACGAGTCCGGGCGGTTGCCCGATGAACTCGAGCGCATGGTGCGCGAGTTCGAGGAAGACGTCGTCGGGCTTTCGGCGAGGCTGGCCGATGTCCTGTTCTTCGCGTCGATGCTGGTCCTGGGTGCCGGCATCGTGGTCGCTTTTTTCCTTTCGTACGGTCCGATCATGGCGATCGGGCTGCGCAACGTGTGATCCGCATGCGGATCCTTCCCGCGGGCGAAACCCGCGTCCTTTCAGGCAATCGGAAATGGAGGGCATCGTGAGCAGAAATACCCGGTTCAAGCGTCACGAAGGAGGCTTCACCCTGGTCGAACTCGGCGTCGTGGTCGCGGTGCTGCTGGTGCTCGCGGTCGGCGTCGGCTACTTCTTCGGCGTCGGTGGACAGAGCCGGAACGCCGCCCTGCTGGCCTTCCAGCGCACGGTCGGCGATGCCGCGCTGCGGATGAACGCGAACACGAACTGCATCCCCCGCCAGGTACGCGGCCTGTTCGACAACGTCGCAAACCAGGCGGCAAACACCTACTGCGGCATCGACGTGCCCGTGGGTATCTGGAAGCAGCCATACATGCAGCCGACGGACTTCAACGCGAACGGCGATGCAGTGATCAACAACATCATGTCAGGTGTCGTGGTCTCCATCCAGCGCGAAGCAGGCGGCATCGGGCAGCGGTACTTCACGCGCTCGACCGGGGTGCCCAATGCACAGATCCTCGAGATGCTGCAGGAGTGCAACGGCAGCAACGACACCACGGTCGGCTTCGACCGCTTCCGCTGCCGCGGCGCGCCCGGCGGCGGTGCCGCCACCACGGGGTCCTTCGACATGCTGTTCCACAGCGCGCAGGGTTGAGGGAGCGACCGATGCCTCGGCCCGAGTCCGGCCATGCGGTGCTGGCGATGGTCGCCGTTGTGGTGACCCTTTCGGGGGCGATCGTCACCGGCTGGGCGACACTCGCCACGCGCGTGCAGTCCGATGCGCTCGCCCAGGTGCAGCAGGCCTACCTGGAAGAGGTCCGTGCCGCACTGCTCGGCTGGTATGCCCGGGAGATCGGGCGCATCGACCGCACGACCGAGGCGCCCGATGCGGCCAGCCTGTTGCGCGAGGCCGGCATCGCCGCGCGTTGGGGCCTGCGGATCGCGGCGAGCGATCGCCTCGCGCGTGATGGCATCTCGTATCGGGTGATCGTTGCCTGGCTGCCGGGCGAAGCCGATGCGTCGACGCTCGACCCATCGACCGGGCGTTTCACGGCCGTGGGCGGTCCGCGCTGGATCAGCGTTTCCGGCTTCGATCTCCAGGCGGGCGCGGTCAGCGAGACGCGCGCGCGACTCGATCGACTCGCGCGGCACCTCGAGTCGGCCTACCGGGCGCGGCTGCTGTCCGATCCTTCGCGCGACGTGACGGTCAACCGGTTCCGCGCGCGGCGCTGTGCAGCGCCGGCAGCGGGCGAGCTGCCATGCATCGACGATTACATGCCGGTGGATGCATCCGGCCTGGGGCAGGCCGCCGGGCTCGATCCACTGCTCGGGACCAACGCCTGGGGCGGGCCGATCGAGGCCAGCAACGGGGTCGATGCTTCGCAGGCGATCCCCTTCTCCATGGCGCTGCGTACCTCGACGCCGTGGGGTGGCACGCTGGCGGTGTTCGCGGTCGCGGCGCCATGAACGGAGCCCGTCGATGAACGGTTCACTGGAGCAGGTCGTGGCCCGATTGCTCGCCGCGCACTGTGACCTGACCGACCTGCACCTCGCCACGGGAGAACCGGTGCGGGGGCGGCGCTGCGGTGGACTGTCGGTCGAAGACGCAGCGCTCGTAGACGAACCGGCGTTGTTCGCCCTGTTGCGGTGCCTCGTGCCGCTTGAAGGGTCGGCCGGCACGCAGGTCGAGGCACTGCGCCGATGGCTGCATGTGCGAGACGGGGGAGCGCTCGATTTCTCCGCGGAGCTGGGTGGCCATCGATTGCGCGGCAACGTGCACCTGCGCGCGGGCGGAGCCCTCGGCCTCGTGCTGCGGCGATTGCGGGACGCCATACCCGACCTGGATGCGCTGGGGCTGCCGGTGCTGCTTCGTCGGCTGGTCGATCGATCGCGCGGATTGCTGCTGGTGACCGGTGCCACCGGGAGTGGCAAGAGCACGACATTGGCAGCGCTGGTGCACCATCTCGTGTGCAGCAGGGCGCTGCACGTGCTGACGGTTGAGGATCCGATCGAGTACCGGATCGACCGAGCAGCGTGTCCCGGCGGTGGCGCGCTGCTCGGCCGGGTGAGCGCCCGCGAGGTCGGAACCGATTCACCCGACTTCGCCGGCGCCGTCCGGGCCGCGATGCGCCAGGACCCGGACGTCATCGTGATCGGCGAGATCCGCGACCGGGCGACGATGCATGCCGCGCTGGCTGCGGGCGAGAGCGGGCACCTCGTGCTGGCGACGCTGCATACCCCGAACGCGTCCGAGGCGGTCGAGCGAGTGCTTTCGTTCTTTTCCCCCGACGAGATGGCCTGGGCGCGCAGCGTGTTCGCTAACGCACTGGTCGCGGTGCTGTCGCAGGCGCTGGTTCGGCGGCGCGAGGACCCGGGCCAGGCGCTCGTCTGCGAACTGATGGTGAGCACGCCGGCCGTGCGGCAGCAGATCCTGCAGGGGACGACAGGCCAGCTGCGGGGCATCATGGCGCAGGGACGCCGCGACGGTCATCAGCAGATGACCGCGCAGCTCGCCGACCGTGTACGGCGCGGGGAGATCGCCGAGGAGGATGCACGATACGTCGCGCACCCGGCCGAAGAGTTCACCTGGCTGATGCAGTCCGCCGGCGCGGGGCGGTCTCCGTGAAGCGCCGACACTGGCCCCGCTGTGCGCGCGGGTTCACGCTGACCGAACTCGCCATCGTGCTCGCCGTGATGGTGCCGCTGGTGCTGTTCGTGCTGGACGTACTCGGCCCCATGCTCGCCTTCCAGGGAGGGCTGGACAACCGGCGCCAGCTCGCGGAGGTCCGGCAGGCGTTCCTGGCCGCCTACCGCGACAACCCGGTCACCGTGGACGGCGAGGCCGGCGCACGGTTCGTCATCCCGGGCGGCGTGATCGAAGCAGTGGTGCCCGACCCGGTCAGCGGCCGCTGCGGCAGCGGACCGACGACGCTTGCACCGCTGGCGCGCTATCTGCCGCAGTCTGCATCGAGAGCGTTCCGAGACGGCTTCGCCGCACCGATGTGCCTGCTGATGACCGGCCGGCTGGCGCGCAGCATCGCCGGCGTCGATGCCTTCTACCGGGTGATCGCGATCGTCGCCCCGGGACCGAACGGACGGCTTGACACCGTCGCCAACTGCACGACCGGCCTGTCTCCCGTGGGCGAACTCACCCTGTGCGGCGACGACGAAGGCGTGCTGGTCGACGGCTTCAACATCGCCGCCGACCTGCTGCGCCAGACGCTGGCCCGGATGCAGCTGGTGGCGGCTGCATACCAGTCCTACTTCCAGTCCCGCGCGCTGGCCGATCCGAGCCGGGATGCCTCCATCAACTACTTCGCGAGCGGCGGATCGCCTGCCGAACGATGGGATGCCGGCGGCCCGATGCCGCTGTCCGCCTGCGGTGCACCGTCGCCCCTGCTGGTTCAGGCCGGCCCCGGCCCGGCGGCGATACTGGGCCTGTCCAATGTCGACGTGACCGACCTCTACGGGCAGGTGATGCAGTACGACAACTGCAGCAACGACGTACGCAACCCGCAGAACACCGATGTCGCCCGGCAGGTGCCGCCGTACACCGCGTCGATCGTCACCACGCTACCCGGCGGCAACGTGCTGCGGGTGAATGCCGTGGGTGCCTTGTGACCCCTTGACCCTGTGACCCACTGCCCCATTGCCCTTTCCTGCCCCTTCCGGAGATGCCGATGAATGCGTTCCTGCCTGCCCTGCTGTCGCTCGTGATCGTCGTCGTTGCGCCGGCCCAGGCGGCCGCCCCGGGCGCGCGGCCTCCGGTGCCGGCATCCGGGACTACTGCCGCTGCACCGGGGGTGGATGTCACGCAGGACATCCCATCGCCATGCGTCGGCGTGTGCCAGATGGA
>JAIENF010000386.1 GCA_019751575.1 Burkholderiales bacterium | reverse complement strand
CGTCGGAGCCGCGGCCAGGCCACCGCCCACCCCGGCCACCCCGGCCGACCGCGACGCCAGCGGCCGGATATGCACGCCCCGCGCGCGCCGGATGTCGATCGCATAGAGGAAGTGCCCGCCGTCGGCGAGGTAGGACTGACCCTGTTCGAGGGCGATCCGCAGCGACGGCCGCTGCGCGGGATGCTGCGCCACGCCGGTGGTCTCGAACACCAGCAGTTCGCCGCTCGCCACCCGCTTGCGCACCGACTGCACGTCGTCGACCAGCGGATCCGGGAAGCACGTGTCATGCAGCCACGCGCCGATCCAGGCATGGCCTTCCTTCAGCAGCACCACCGCGCCGAGGCCCGCCTGCTCGAGGCAGGAGGCGAACAGCATGGACAGGTCCAGGCAGCTGCCCACCCGGTGCTCGAGGATGCGGCCCGGCGTGCGGATCTTCTGTCCGTCGGTACCGAACGACGCCGGCGGCTCGACATAGTGCAGCCCCTCGTTGCACAGCGTCGTGTACAGCGCCGACACCTGCTGCCACACCACTTCCCGGTTCTTCGACTGGTAGCCGTTCATCGACAGCGCCGGCTGGGTCGCCTTCAGCAGTTGCGAAGCCTTGCCGACCAGCGAATCGACCGCCGGGTCGTTCGGCATGCTGAAGGCCGCGAGAAGCTCGGGCAGGGACCGTGTGCCGGCCCATTGATCGTAAGCGAGCACTTCCACCGCATGGGCGATACGGGCGATTTCCTGCGCGCCGGCGGTCACTGAAACGGTGACGCTGGCCTGCACCGCTTCGCCCAGGCCCGCCAGGAACGCATGGTCCGGCTGAAGGTCGAGCGGCGCGACCTGCCGGTGTTCGCCCGGCTGCAGGCGGTCGAAACGCAGCGCCAACCCGCGCGCGAACGGCGGGTTGCAGGCGACCTCGACCTGCAGGTCTTCCAATGGCAGGTGGCTCGCGTTGGCCAGCCCGAGCGCCCGGACCACGGGCACCCCGCACTGGATCGACGCGTAGCCGAGGATGGCGTCGGCGTCGAGGGTGAGGTCGAGCAGGGGCGTGGCGGGGGCGGCAGCGGCGGGCGGCGGGGAGTCCAGGGCAGGTCCGGTTCGGTGTTGCGGCAGAGGTGCAATGTAGCGGCTGCAGACCATGCTGTACATCGGCGGCCGGCGGCCGTCCTGTGAAGATCGGTCTGGACCTCACCGCAGGTTTCCCGTAGCGTGCGGATGCCTGCACGCCGCTGGTTGATGTAGGCGCACTTGCGTGCGCCGTTCGCCGGGAGGGCGTCGATCGGGTTCCCGCCTCCGGAGCATTCCATGGTTGTCCACGCCCTGACTAAACCCACCGTTCTCTTGCTGATGGCCAGTTGCCTGCTCCCCGCCGCGGCGCACGCACAAGGCAAGGGCGACTTTCCCAACCGGCCCCTGCGACTGGTGGTGCCGTTCGCCGCCGGCGGCAGCAATGACATCATCGCGCGGGTACTCGGTGCGCGACTGGCCGATGCGTTCGGCCAGAACGTGCTGGTCGACAACCGTCCCGGCGCCGGCGGCCTGCTCGGCGCCGAAATCGTCGCCCGGGCGCCACCGGATGGCTACAACCTGATGGTCCACTCGGCCTCGTTCACGACCAGCGTCGCGATCCAGCCGAAGCTCGCCTTCGATCCCCTCAAGGACCTGCAACCGGTGACCCAGCTCGGCGCCGGGACGCTGGTGATGGCGGTACCGGCCGGCTCGACGGCGAAGACCATGGGCGACCTGATCGCGCTCGCCCGCGCGAAACCGGGGTCGCTCAACTTCGGGTCGGCCGGCACGGGTACCGTCGGTCATCTCGGCACGGAAGTGCTCGGACGCATGGCCCGGATCGAAGCGGTCCATGTTCCCTACAAGGGCCTGGCCCCGGCAGTGGCGGCGCTGGTCGGTGGCCAGTTGCAGTACGTGCTGGGCGATATCCCGACCATCCTGCCGCAGGTGAAGGCCGGGAAGCTGCGCTTCCTCGGCGTCTCCGGTGACAAGCGCTCCCCCTACCTGCCCGACGTGCCGACGATCGGCGAAACCGTGGCGGGCTACCGGGTCAATCACTGGTGGGGACTGTTCGTTCCGGGCGGGACGCCGCGGCCGGTGGTGATGCGGCTCAACCAGGAAGTCGCGAAGATCCTGCGCACCCCCGAGATGCGCGATCGCTTCGATGCCGAAGGGGCGGAGGCGGCACCCAGCTCACCCGAGGCGTTCACCCAGTTCGTCCATTCCGAGATCGCTTTCTGGCGCAAGGTCGTGCTCGAGGGCGGGTTCAAGCCGGACTGACCGTCATGTCGGACGCGACCGCCGCTCAGGAACGCTTCGCAAGCTCACCGATCGTCGACCGGCCACCGCTCGCCTGGCCCGGTGGTGCCCGCGTCGCGCTGTGGGTCGTGCCGAACATCGAGCACTACGAGTACCTGCCGCAGAAGATCGGCGTGCGCGATCCGTGGCCGCGAATGCCGCACCCGGATGTCCTCGGTTACGGCCTTCGCGACTATGGCAATCGCGTCGGGCTGTGGCGGATGATCGATGTGCTCGACCGGCACCGCATCCGCTGCACGGTTTCGCTGTCATTGTCGGTGCTGCAGATGTACCCGGAGATCCTGGCGGCCATGGAGGCCCGGCGCTGGGAGTACATGTCGCACGGGCTGTACAACACCCGATATCACTGGGGCTGGTCGATCGAGGACGAGCGGGCCGCGATTGCCGAGTGCCAGGCGATCCACCAGCAACTGACGGGTCGCCGGATGGCGGGCTGGTTCTCGCCCGCCGTCTCCAACACGTTGAACACGCCCGACCTGGTCGCAGAGGCGGGTTTCCGCTACTACTGCGACTTCTACCATGACGACCAGCCGTTTCCGGTGAACACCCGCACTGGAAAGCTGATCAGCCTGCCCTACACGATGGAGATCAACGACGCGATCGCCTGGCGGCGCGGCGACGATGGCGAAGACTTCGCGCGCATGGTGCGCGACGAGTTCGATACGCTGCATGCCGATGGCGCCGTGCATGGCCGCGTGATGTGCATCGCGCTCCATCCCTTCATCATGGGGCAGCCGCACAACATCCGTCATCTGGACGCTGCGCTCCGCCACGTGCTGGCGCACCCGGACGTATGGGTGGCGACCGGCGAGGAGATCGCCGACTGGTACATCGCGAACCATCAGCCGCGGCTGGAAGCCCATCTTGCCGGATCCCGTCCGGCCCTGCCGCGCCTTGCCTGACCCTGCAGCCCCTGAGCCTGAGACCACCGACATGTCCGCACCCCCATCCCCTGCCGACAGCACTGCCACGGACTACATCGGCGCGTACGCTGCGCGTATCGCCCCGGACCCTGCGCAGGCCGCGCTGGTGCTGATCGACATGCAGTACGCGACCGGCGCCCGCTCGGGCGCACTCGGACGCAAGCTGGCGGCACAGCGATCCACCGTCGGCGATTACCGCTTCGACCGCATCGAGCGGTTCGTCGTGCCCAACGCGCAGCGACTGCTCGCCGCGTTCCGGGCTGCCCGTCAATGCGTGACGTACGTGACGATCGGCGCACAGTTGCCGGATGCCTCCGACGCCCCCGCGCACATGCGCGCGATGTTCATCGACCTCGACAACCACGTGGGCAGCCGCGAGCACGAGATCCTCGATGAACTCGCCCCCCGCCCGGGCGAACTCGTGCTGAACAAGACCACGATCGGCGCCTTTGCCTCGAGCGGCATCGACAGCGCGCTGCGCGCGCTCGGGCGCAGGCAGCTCTACCTGCTCGGGGTCTCGACGAACATGTGCGTCGAGACCACGGCACGCGAGGCGGCAGACCGAGGCTACGCGGTGACGCTGATCGAAGATGCCTGCGGCACGACGCATGCCGACCTGCATGAATCGACCCTCAAGAACTTCCGCAGGTTGTTCGGCCGGGTGTGCTCGACGGCAGAAGTGCTGGACGAACTCGGCTTCGCCCGCTAGCCGTTTCCTGCCGCGCCGCGGGGCGGCTGGCTGGCGCCATCGCCCAGGGCATGCAGGTGCGCCGAGATCTGGCCGGGCTGGGTCCACCATACCCCCGGATGGCGCCGGATGGCCTCGATCGTCTCGCGCAGGTAGCGCACGCGGCTCGCCATGCCGGACAGCCACGGGTGCACGGCCAGGCAGAACGTACGGCCGGAGACTTCACCCTCGGCATGCAGCGTCGAGAAGGCCTCGTTGACGAGCGCCGGATAGCGGGTCACCGGCACCCGCCGCAACCACTGGGCCTCGACGTCATCCCACTCCGGCTGCGTGGGCACGGCCAGCAGCCTGGGCTGCGTGCTCATCCAGTACGGCTGCTCGTCGTTCGGCCAGTCGAGCACGTACTCGATGCCCGCATCCGCGAGGCGCTGGGGGGTATGCGCCGACTCGCCATGGTCCTGGCCGCACCAGCCGCGCGGTCGCACGCCGGTCGCCCGCTCGAGGGTATCGATCGCAGTCGCGATGAATTCGCGCTCTTCGTGCTCGGTCATGCGCGACGAGATCATCCGGCCGGCGGCCATCCCGTGGGCGATGAACTCGCAGCCGCGGGCCTTGAGCATCGACACCAGGCGTGGGTTCCGGTCGACTGCCATCGCGCTCGCGGCCACTGCCGGAACGATGCCGGCCGCGTCGAGCAGGTCGAGCACCCGGAAGACGCCGACCCGGTTGCCGTACTCGCGTTGCGTCCAGGACCGGTAGTCGGGCTCGAAGCTGCCGAACTCGCCGACGAACCTCGGGTCGCGCAAGGCCGGCGCAGGCGCCCGCAGTTCCCAGTGCTCGAGATGGAGCAGCACGAACGCAGCCAGCCGGGCCCCGCCCGGCCAGGTCAGCCTGGGCCGGGTCGGCAGTGCCGAGAACGGGTAGTGGCCATGGTCCATGTCTTTTTCCAGGCATTTCGAGGATGGCGCACTGTAGCCGGTAGCGGCGGGCACGCTCAATAGGCGTCGGCACGTCATCCATGCTGTACATTGACGTCCAGCGCCGCATGTGCGCACCACAAGATCGATTTCCGGCCACGTTCCGGATTGCGGGAGGAAAACACCATGGCGCATTGTCATCCTGCAGGCTTCTCGAGCCTGGTGGGCATCGTACTCATCGGCCTGGCGCTCGAAGCTGCCGCCCAGCCGGAATTCCCGGTGAAGCCGATCCGCCTGATCGTGCCGTCGGGCGCGGGTGGCGGTACCGACGGCACCACGCGCATGGTCGCGCCGAAGCTCGACGAGTTCTTCGGCCAGCGCGTCCTGGTCGAGAACCGCCCGGGTGCCGGCTCCATCGTCGGGACCGAAGTGGTGGCGCGATCGGCACCCGACGGCTACACGCTGCTCACGGCCATCAGCAGCATGACCATCCAGCCGTCGATCGCGAAGAACCTGCCGTTCGATCCGGTGCGCGACTTCGCGCCGGTGAGCCAGTACGTCTCCCTGCCGAACATCCTGCTCGGTCATTCTTCGCTGCCGCCGAAGAACGTGAAGGAGCTGATCGCCTTCGCCAGGGCGCGGCCCGGCAAGCTCGAGTTCGCGTCGGCAGGCACCGGATCCAGCCTGCACATGAGCATGGAACTGTTCCTGAGCATGGCCGGGCTGAAGATGGTGCATGTGCCCTACAAGAGCGCGACGACCGGCATCGGCGACGTCGTGGCCGGCCACCTGCCGCTGATGGTCAACAACATGATCGTCGGCACGCAGTACGTGAAGTCGGGCCGCCTGCATGCGTACGGCGTGACCAGCGCCGCGCGGTCGAAGGTCGCCCCGGAGATCCCGACCATCGCCGAACAGGGCGTGCCCGGCTACGAAGCGGTGCAGTGGTACGGCATGGTCGCGCCCGCAGGCACGCCGAGAGAGGTCGTTGCGCGATTGCACAAGGGCGTGGTGTTCGCGCTCCAGGATCCGGCCACGCGCGAGCGCCTGGTATCGAGCGGCGCAGACCCGGTTGGCAATACACCGGACGAGTTCGCGGCGCTCATCCGCTCCGAGGTCGTGAAGTGGGCCAAGGTGGTGAAGGCTGCAGGCATCGCACGCGAGTAGTTGTCACCGGCCAGCGGGTTGACGCGGCCAACGGCAGCCTTCATCCTGACGCTGTCGTCTGTCAGGATCGATCGATTACGCGAGCGGGGATACACCCGCAGCGTCGACGGAGGAGGGCGGCTTGTACGCTCGATGGGCTCGTATCCGCGCCGCCCGCGTCCTGCGCAGGTGGGCGTGCCGTTCATCCATGCTGGCCGGCCTGGCGGGGGGCGGCCTGCTCGTGGCCGCGGGCGTTGCCTGGCCGCAGGGCGCCACGGCAGAGCGCCCGATACGGCTGATCGTGCCGTTCGCGCCCGGGGGCATCAACGACACCGTCGCGCGGCCACTGGCCGAACGCATGCGCTCCCTGCTAGGCAATGTCGTGGTCGAGAATCGCGCCGGTGCCGGCGGCACGATCGGTGCGGCGGCCGTGGCCCGCGCCGAACCGGATGGCAACACCCTGCTGCTGGGCAGTGCGGCCACCCACATCGTCGGGCCGTTGGTGACCAGCACGCCCGGATACGACCCGGTCAAGGACTTCACGCCGATCGGCATCATCGCGGTCAGCGGGCTGGCGATCATCGTCCACCCCTCGCTGCCGGTGAAGGATCTGCAGTCGTTCATCTCGTTCGCTCGCAATCGACCGAACCAGCTGTCCTATGCGTCGGCCGGCGCCGGGTCGGCGACGCACCTGGGCGCCGAGCTGTTCAAGTCGCTCGCCAGGCTGCCGTCGCTGTCCCATGTGCCCTATCGCGGCGGGGGGCCGGCCGCCACCGACCTGCTGGGTGGCCATGTGCCGGTGGGCGTGCTCAACATCAGCAGCCAGATGATCGAATACCACCGGGCGGGGCGGCTGCGCATCCTCGCAGTGACCACCGCGAAGCGGGCCGGCAGCGCCTCCGAGATTCCGACGGCGATCGAGTCCGGGCTGCGCGACATGGTCGCCCTCAACTTCGCCGGGCTGTTCGTGCCGGCGGCGACGCCGGCCGCCACGGTCGAGCGCACCTCGACTGCGCTGCGGACCGCCATCGCCGACAAGGCCCTGGTGAAGCTGTTCGTGAATGCGGGCCTCGAGATGTCCGCGGACGATACACCGGAGCGCGCCCAGCGCTTCGTCGAATCCGAGATCGGCCGCTGGTCGCCAGTGATCCGGTCGATCGGACTCAAACCGGGCTGACCTGCAGGTCGAGCCCATCGTTGCTGCATGTGCCCCCGAGTTGACC
>JAIENF010000028.1 GCA_019751575.1 Burkholderiales bacterium | reverse complement strand
CGTGACCCACAGCTTGTCCTTAGGCAACCCGTAGACGCCGGTCAGCAGCGTCCACGCATGGTGGATCGCATCGCGCTTGAAGTAATCGCCGAAGCTGAAGTTGCCCAGCATCTCGAAGAACGTGTGGTGACGGGCGGTATAGCCGACGTTCTCGAGGTCGTTGTGCTTGCCGCCGGCACGCACCGATCGCTGCGAGGTGGTGGCCTTCGTGTAGGCCCGCTTGTCGGTGCCGAGGAACACGTCCTTGAACTGCACCATGCCGCTGTTCACGAACAGCAGCGTCGGGTCGTTGCCGGGCACCAGGCTCGACGAGCGCACGACGGTATGGCCCTTCTGTTCGAAGTACTGCAGGAACTTCGCCCGGATCTCGTTGGCTTTCATTTCGGCTTTCGGTCGATGGTGGGCGCTGCGCGCGCCGACACACGGCGGGAGGAAGATGTGGCAAGTCTTGGATTATAGGGCGGAAACGCGCGCGGCCCGGCCGCTAGGCATGGCCCGGCGAAGCCTCTCCCCGGCATCGGGCGAGCAGTTGCGCCGGAAGCATGCCATCCACCCGAAGCGCCTCGAGCAGCGGGTTGTCCAGCCGGAAGTCGCGCGCACAGGCACTCGACAGCACGGTGATGGTCCCGGAGATGTTCGGCGTCGGCACGGCCACGACGCGACCCATGGCCTCGAAGAACGCAAGCCCGTACGGGACATCCTCGACCAGGTATCGATGCCCGAAGGAGGTCGGGCCGGCCGGACTCCCCACCTTCGCATGCACCGCCGCGGCCATCTCGCCGTAGGTTGCAAGCGGCACGTGGTATGACAGGTGGGTGTGCTCGTGCACCGAGCGCACCTTCAACCCGAAGGCGGTGGCGATGGCGATGCGCTCGGCATCGATCGCCTCGGCGATGCGCGCCGCCGCCGGCGTGAGGTAGCGGAACAGCGGCCAGTCCTCCGCGCATTCGATCCGCGTCAGGTTCGGCAGCACCTCGGCGGCATGCGCGACCGGATTCACGTTCGAGAGCAGCGTCGCCAGGATGCTGTCGACCGGATTGAACAGGTCGCCGAACAGCGTCCGGCATCGCTCGAACGCAGCCGGCGCACCAGTGGCCGGGATCGCTGCCATCTCGAAGCGCCCGCGGATCGAGCCGATCTCGACATCGGCCGACGCACTGCGCCGGGCGGTGCACAGCGTGGTGCCCCAGCTGGCGACCGTCAGCGCGATGCCCCGCGCGCAGGCCTGTTCGTACAGCCAGAGGGGTGCCAGCGACAGCGCGCCACTGACCACGACGAGTTGACCGTCGCGAAGCCCGTCCAGCAGGCGGGGCAGGACCGACGGATAGGCATTGCCGGGCACGGCGAGCAGCACGGTATCGCAGGCAGCGAGTGCGGCAGGATCGGGCAGTGGATGGACGGCGGCTTCGCCCTCGGCCGCGCCCACGTACCGCAGCCGAAGCCCGGCGCCGCTCGCCGTGCGCGCGGACCATCCCTGCCCCGACGGCGACCAGATCGCGACCCGGTGTCCCCGCCGGTGGGCCAGTGCGGCGGTCGCGCGGCCGATGAGGCCGCCGCCCGCGATGGCGAGGTCCATCGACCGGCGTCCGATGCTATTCGACCGTGATGCCGGCGGCCTTGATCAGCTTGCTCCAGCGCGCCTGGTCTTCGCGAACCATCTTCGCGAATGCGTCGCCGCGTACCGATGCGATCTCGACGCCGAGCGTGGCCAGCCGCTCGCGCACGTCGGGTGCCTCGAGCGCCTGGCCGAACTCGCGGGCCAGCCGCTCGACCACCGCCGGGGGCGTCTTCGCCGGCACCGAAATGCCGACCCAGGACGAGACGTTCAGCCCCGACACGCCCTGTTCCCCGAAGGTCGGCACGTCCGGCAGCATCGCCGATCGCCTGGGCGCGGTGATGCCCAGCGCCTTCACCCGCTGCGTCGAGGTGAACGGCTGGGCCGACGCGGTGGTCGTGAACATCGTCTCGACCTGCCGGCCCACCAGGTCGTTCAGTGCGGGTGCCGCACCCTTGTAGGGTATGTGGGTGAGGGGTGCACCGGTGATCGACTTCAGCAGCTCGGTGGTCAGGTGGGTATAGGTGCCGGTACCGGTGGAGGCCGTGCTCACCTTGCCCGGATTGGCCTTGGCATACGCGACGAGCTCCTTCACGCCATTCACCGGCAGGCCGGGATGGGCGATCAGCACCAGCGGCAGGTCGACCAGGTGGATCACATGCGTGAAGTCGCGGATCGGGTCGTAGCCGAGGTTGGGCCGCAGCCCGGGCGCGATGGCGATCTGTGCGCCGCTAGACAGGAACAGCGTGTAGCCATCGGGGTTCGCGCGCGACGACTCCTGCGCCGCGATCAGTCCCCCGGCGCCCGGGCGGTTGTCCACCAGCAGCCGCTGCCCCAGCGCATCGCCCACCTTCTGCCCGAGCACCCGCGCGAGCACATCCTGTGAGCCGCCCGGCGTGAAGGGTACGACCAGCCGGATCGTCTTCGTCGGCCAGGCGGCGGCCCCCTGGGCAAAGGCGGCAGGCGTGCCGTGCAGCCACAGCGGCAGCGAGGCAGCCAGTGCGATGGCAAAAGGCCTGCAGGGGAAAGGCTTCATCGTACGATTCTCCGGCTCGAGACGGCCCGCACCACGGGAACGCGGCACGCTGCCCAGCGAATCGCTGATTGTACTCAGTCGAGCGGCTCGTCAGGATCGTCCTCGATCGAACGATCCTTCAGCACCTGGGCAATGGTCGAACCGCTGAACCCGCGATTGCGCAGGAACCGGATCTGGCGCATCCGCTCGTTCGCATCGGCCGGCGGCGCACCGAACTTTCGCCGCCAGACATCGCGTGCGATCGCAAGTTCGCCCAGGCGAAGCGGCCGGGCCGCTTCTCCGACCAGGGCTGGATCCACGCCGCGCCGGCGCAGGTCGTTCAGCACGCGAGCCGCCCCGAAGCGCCTGGAGTGGTTGACCACCTGCTCGACCAGGCGCTTCTCGGACAACCAGCCACGGGCGACGAAGTCGTCGAGCAGCGCCTCGACATCTTCGTCCGGGCCGGCATGCCGGCGCAGCTTCGACGAGAGTTCAGCCCGTGAATGCTCGCGGCGCGCCAGGTAGCCGAGTGCGCGGCCACGAAGCGACAGCGGTGGACGAGCCGGCACCGAAGGCTACGCGAGCAGGGATCAGGGACAGAGACCGGGCTGGCGGCGGAGCCTCCGGATCAGGCCTCTTCTTCCTCGTCGTCCTCGGATTCGGCCACGATCGGCGGCGTGCCCACCGCGGCGCGGATCTTGCCCTCGATCTCCTTCGCAAGCTCATGCCGCTCGCGCAGGTAGTCGCGGGCGTTATCCTTGCCCTGCCCGATCCGTTCGCCGTTGTAGCTGTACCAGGCACCCGACTTGTCGACGATCTTGTGCAGCACGCCGAGCTCGACGATCTCGCCATGGCGCGAGATGCCCTCGCCGTAGAGGATGTCGAACTCGGCCTGGCGGAACGGCGGCGCCATCTTGTTCTTCACGACCTTCACACGGGTCTCGGCGCCGATCACTTCCTCGCCTTTCTTGATCGACCCGATGCGCCGGATGTCCAGGCGCACCGACGCGTAGAACTTGAGCGCGTTGCCGCCGGTGGTGGTCTCGGGGCTGCCGAACATCACGCCGATCTTCATGCGGATCTGGTTGATGAACACGACCAGGGTATTCGAACGCTTGATGTTGGCGGTCAGCTTGCGCAGCGCCTGGGACATCAGCCGCGCCTGCAGGCCGGGCAACTGGTCGCCCATGTCGCCTTCGATCTCGGCCTTCGGCGTGAGCGCTGCGACCGAGTCGATGACCACGATGTCGACCGAGCCGGAACGCACCAGCATGTCGGCGATCTCGAGCGCCTGCTCGCCGCTGTCGGGCTGCGAGATGAGCAGGTCTTCGATCTGTACCCCGAGCTTGCGTGCGTACTGCGGATCGAGCGCATGTTCCGCGTCGATGAACGCGGCGGTGCCGCCGAGTTTCTGCATCTCGGCGATCGCCTGCAGCGTCAACGTGGTCTTGCCGGAGGACTCCGGGCCGTAGATCTCGACGATCCGGCCGCGCGGGAGCCCGCCGATGCCGAGCGCGAGGTCAAGCCCGAGCGAGCCGGTGGAGACCACTTCGATCTCCTTGTTCACCTCGGCCGTGCCGAGTTTCATGATCGAACCCTTGCCGAACTGCTTCTCGATCTGGGAAAGGGCTGCGACCAGTGCCTTCTGCTTGTTGGTATCCATCTGCTGGTGTACTCCTGAGTCAGGCGGCATTATCGCATCCTCTTCTGTGGTGTTCTGGCGGGAAAACGGGCTTTGGCGGGCATTACGGGCATCACGTGAATGTCGGACGGGAGTCTTTCCGGAGGCTTCAGACTGCGTTGAGGTCACGCACGACACCGATCGCGATTCCTTCGATCACGAGCGGCGTGCGGGCGAGTTCGATGACGATCGGCGAGAACTCGGGGTTCTCGGCGATCAGATAGGCACGGCCATCCTTGCGCTTGAGGCGCTTGACGGTGACGTCGTCCTCGACGCGCGCGACGACGATCTGGCCGTCGCGCGCATCACTGGCCTTGTGCACCACCAGCCAGTCGCCGTCGAGGATGCCGGCGTCGCGCATGCTCCAGCCACGCACCTTGAGCAGGTAGTCTGCGCGCAGCTTGAACAGGTTCGGATTGACGGGGTAGTGTCCGACCACGTTCTCGGTGGCGAGCAGCGGGGCGCCGGCGGCGACCTGACCGACCAGCGGCAGCCCGGAAGGCTCGGTCAGGCGCAGCCCCCGCGCCATGCCCGACAGGGTGATCGCACCCTTCTTCTCGAGTGCGCGCAGGTGTTCCTCGGCGGACGCCGGCGACTTGAAGCCGAACCCGCGGGCGAGTTCGGCCCGGGTCGGGGGCATGCCCTCGGACTCCACGAAACTGCGGATGAAGTCGAGGATTTCCTGCTGGCGTGGGGTCAGACCGTCCATACCGTAAATTTATACGGTATCCGGCATTCAATGCAAGTGCTGCGTGAAAAAAAGTCCGGTGGCGCCGGCCGACGGTCAGGCGCTCAGGGTTTCACCTGCCCGCTGAACCAGTCGAAGATCTGCTCGCCCTGCCAGAACACCACGTCCTTGTGGCTGCGGAAGTAGCGCAGCATCGCGTCGAAATACTTCGCCCTGTGCGCCGCACCCGAGATGTAGGGATGGACCCCGAAGGACAGCACCCGCGGCTGTTTCGCCGATTCCCGGTACACCTGGTCGAAGGCATCCCTGGCGCGCTTGAGCATCGCGTCGGATTCGTGCAGGCCGGTGAGCATGATCGTGATGTCGTTCAGTTCGACCGAATAAGGGATCGACAGCAGTGGCTTCGTCGCCGTCTTCACCCAGAAGGGCTGGTCGTCCATCACCCAGTCGCCGAACCACGTGAAGCCGTTGGCCGCCATGTGGTCGGGCGTGGCCCAGGTCTGCCCTCGCCCAGGCCCGAGCCAGCCGGTGGGCCGGCGCCCGGTGAACTTCTGCAGCACCTCGAGGGTCTGCCGCATCATCGCAGGCTGGTCTGCGACCGCCTGGATCGGCATCTGCTCGTAGCAGTGCGCCATGAACTCCCAGCCGGCGTCGAGCGCGGCCTGTGCGACGCGCGGACGGGTTTCGCACACCTTGGCGTTGATAGACAGCGTCGGCCGGATGCGGTGCTTCGCCAGCGACTCGGCGAGGCGCCAGAAGCCGACGCGCATCCCGTACTCGTGCCAGCCCCAGTTCTGGGTATCGGGCACGCTCGCCTGCCCGCCCGGCGCATTGGAGACCCCGCGCGGCATCGGCCGTTCGATGCTCCACTCTTCGATGTTGACCACCGGCCATACGATCAGCCGTACGCCCCGTGGCAGCTTGAGCTTCGGCCGGTCGACGATGGCGGAGAAATCGAACCGCTGCTGCGGCCGCAATGCTCGAGATTCGGCTTGAGATCCGGCTCGCGATCCGGCTCGAGATCCGGCGCCGGATGCGTCCGGCCGCGGGGAGACTGCCATGGTATCCGGACTCCTCAGGCGAGCAGCTGGTCGAGCAGCCGTGTGAGCGTATGGTGGACCGACTGGCGGCGCACCGCGTCGCGGTCGCCCGGGAAGCAGACCGTTTCGGTCAGGTTGCGTCCGTCCAGGAACGACCAGCCGAAGCAGACCGTGCCCACCGGCTTGTCCGGGGTACCGCCGCCCGGCCCGGCAACGCCGGTGATCGACAGCGACACCTGTGCCCGACTGCGCTCCAGCGCACCGAGCGACATCTCGGCGGCGGTCTGCTCGCTCACCGCACCGAAGGCGTCGAGGGTGGCTGCGGCAACGCCGAGCATCTCCATCTTGGACAGGTAGGTATAGGTGACGAACCCGCGCTCGTACCACTCGGAGCTGCCGGGGATCATCGTCATCACCTGCCCCACCCAGCCGCCGGTGCACGACTCGGCGGTGGCAAGCATCAGGCCGCGCGACGACAGCGTGCGGCCGACGTTTTCGGACAGCTGGTACAGGAGTTGGTCTTCCGGGGTCATGTGCCGACGATAGCGGGGATGGCGAACACAATCAATGTTGCCACCGCGGCGAGCAGGTCGTCGAACATCACGCCGAAGCCGCCCTTCAGGTTGCGGTCGAACCAGCGGATCGGCTGCGGCTTCCAGATGTCGAACAGGCGGAACAGCGCGAACGCGGCGATCCACGCCGGGACGGTTGCCGGCACCCACCAAAGCACCAGCAGGAAGGCGACCACCTCGTCGATGACGATGCCCCCGGGGTCGTCGCTGCCCAGGTCGCGGGCGGCGGCGGCACAGGCCCAGACGCCGAGCACGAACAGCAGCATGATCGCCCCGAGGTGCGCGATCGACGGCAGCGCCCAGGCCAGCAGCAGGTGCAGCGGCACCGCCGCGAGCGTGCCTGCCGTACCCGGCCCGCGCTGCGCCAGTCCACTGCCGGCGCCGAAGGCGATGAACGCCGCCGGGCTGGAGAAGACCCATCGCGCATCGGGCACGCGCGCCGGTCCGGCCCCGGATGCCTCGGCCCGCGACGGCTCAGCCAAAATGGTCGAACCCCGCCCGTGCCGGTTGCACCTCGCGTCCGTCCGCATCCACCAGGACGAGGCCTTCACCAGCGACGACATGGCCGACGCGGGTCACCGGCACGCCAGACCGCGCCGCAGCCTGCACGACATCGCCGGCCGCCGATGCCG
>JAIENF010000003.1 GCA_019751575.1 Burkholderiales bacterium | reverse complement strand
GGTCAACTACGTGTTCGGCCACCTGAAGCCGCCGCGTTTCCGCGCGGATGCCAAGGTCATCCGCATCGATGTCGATCCCGGCGAGATCGCCTCGACGCAGCGGCTGGACGTCGGCCTGGTCGGCGATGCGAAGGCGGTACTGATGCAACTGGCGGCTGCCGCGCGCGGCCGCGTCGATCCGGCGCGCTATGCCGGCTGGCGCGAGCGCCTGCACTCGATCAACGTCGAGAAGCAGGTGGCGCAGGAGCGCGACCTGTCCACCGACCAGGTGCCGATCCATCCGCTGCGCCTGTGCAAGGAGGTGCGCGACTTCATGCCGCGCGAGGCGATCCTCTGCGTCGACGGACAGGAGATCCTCAACTACGGCCGCCAGTCGATCCCGACGCATGTCGCGGGGCACAGGCTCAACTCGGGCCCGTTCGGCACCATGGGCGTGGGCATGCCGTTCGGCGTCGGCGCCAAGATGGCGAAGCCGGACACGCCGGTGATCGTGCTGCATGGCGACGGCTCGTTCGGCCTGAACGGCTTCGAGCTCGACACCGCGATCCGGCACCGCATCCCGGTGCTGGTGGTGATCAGCCTGAACGGGGGCTGGACCGGAGACGCCGAGCGGAAGAAGCCTGGGCGCGACCTCGGCTACACCCGATACGACCAGATGGCGATCGCGCTCGGTGCGCATGGCGAGTATGTCGAGAAGCCTGAAGACATCCGTCCCGCGCTCGAGCGCGCGCAGCGCGCGGTCGATGCTGGCATCCCGGCGGTGGTCAACGTGGTGACCGACTACCGGGCGCGAGCCGCGACGGTCCGCTTCTCGCAGATGAACACCTGATCGGAGGTCACGCGTCGACCGCGGCATCCGCCGTGACGGCGCGATTGTTGCTTCGGGTGGTGGTCACCGAACGTCCCGTCCCCTGCAGGAGAACGCCATGATCCGGATGCTGGCTGTCGCGCTGGTCGCCGCAACGTCGACCGCTCCCGCCCTCGCCCAGTTCTCGCCGACCAAGCCGGTGCGCATGGTGATCGGCTTCGCCGCCGGGGGCAGCGTCGACCTGGTGGGCCGGATCGTCGCGCCGCGCCTGTCCGAAATGCTCGGACAACCGGTCGTGATCGAGACGCGTCCGGGGGCAGGCGGCAACATCGCCGGCGAAGTGGTCGCGCGGGCAACGCCCGATGGCTACACGATCCTCCTGTCCAGTGGCGGCGCACTCGGGGGCAACCTCGCGATCTACACCCGGATGCCGTACGACCCGCTGAAGGACCTCGCGCCGATCGGCATGCTGGTCTACCAGGGCAACGTGCTGATCGTGAATCGGTCGGTACCCGCGAAGACGGTGAAGGAGTTCATCGCGCTGGCACGCACCCGGCCCGGGGTGATGAACTACGGATCGGGCGGCAACGGCTCGTCGCAGCACATGTCGGGCGAACTGTTCAGCAGCCTGGCGAAGGTGAAGATGGTGCACGTGCCCTACAAGGGCGGTGCGCCGGCGATGGTCGACCTGCTCGGCGGACAGGTCGACCTGATGTTCCAGACCATCCCGGAGGCGATCCAGCAGGTCAGGGCAGGCAAGGTGCGCGCGCTCGGCGTGACCGGGAGCCGGACCTCGGTCGCGCTGCCCGGCGTGCCGACGATCGCGGAAGCCGCCCTGCCGGGTTTCGAGTTCGAGGGCTGGATGGGACTGGCGGCTCCGCCGGCGACCCCGGCACCGATCGTCGCCCGCCTGAACGCCGACGCGAACCGCCTGCTCGCCGAAAAGGAGACGCGCGCGCGCCTGACCGATGCCGGCCTGGACATCGCCGGTGGGACGCCTGAGCAGATGTCGGCGATGATGAAGGACCAGGCCGTGCGCATGGTGCGGTTGGCGAAAGAGGCCGGCATCAAGCCGGTCGACTGAACGATGGCGGCGGGCTGATGGCGGAAGGCGGCAACGGAAGCTGGGACTACATCATCGTCGGTGCCGGCTCGGCGGGTTGCGTGCTCGCCACGCGGCTTTCCGAGGACCCGCAGGCGAAGGTGCTGCTGCTCGAGGCGGGCGGCACCGACTGGCATCCGTTGATCCACGTCCCGTTGGGCGTGGGCAAGCTGCACGAGCATGAACTGTTCGACTGGGGCCTGCATACCGAGCCGGAGCCCGCGCTCGGTGGCCGTTCGCTCGAGGCGATGCGCGGCAAGGTGCTGGGCGGATCCTCGTCGGTGAACATCATGGCCTGCACCCGAGGCGATCCTGGCGACTACGACCGCTGGGCGCGCCAGGGTGCGCCGGGATGGGGCCATGCCGATGTGCTGCCCTGGTTCCGGCGCAGCGAGCGCTGGGAAGGCGGCGCGAGCGAGTATCGCGGCGGGGACGGTCCGACCGGCGTGCAATGGTCGCGCTTCAGCGATCCGCTGAACGAGGCCTGGCTGCAGGCGGGGCGCGAGGCGGGCTATCCGATGAACCCGGACTTCAACGGCGAACGGCACGAAGGGTTCGGCCGCGGGCAATGCTTCATCGACCGTGGGCGACGGTCCTCCGCTGCGGTGTCGTACCTGCGGCCGGTGCGGGCCCGCCGCAACCTGAAGGTGGTCACCCGCGCCTGCGTGACGCGCATCGTGATCGAAGGCGGCGCCGCCACCGGCGTCGAATACCGGGCAGGCGGCCGCCTGCAGCGCGCATCGGCTGCAGGCGAAGTCATCGTGTCCGCAGGGACGTTCAACTCGCCGCAGGTGCTGATGCTCTCCGGCATCGGACCCGCGGCGCAGCTCGAGCGGTTCGGCATCCCGGTGCTTGCCGACCTGCCGGTCGGCCGCAACCTTCAGGACCATGTCGCGGTCGCGCTCACCTTCGCGCGGCGCGCCCCGGGGCCGTTCCATGCCGAGCTCCGTGCCGACCGCATGGCGGCCAGCATGCTGCGCGCGTGGCTTGCAGGCACCGGTCCCGCCACCATGCTGCCCAGCGCGCTCTATGCGTTCGTGAAGTCGCAGCCCCGGCTCGACGTGCCGGACATCGAGTTCATGTTCCGCTGCGCGCCGCAGAAGCCGCGGCTCTGGTTTCCGTTGCTGCGCCCGCCGGGCGAGGATGGCTACGGCATCCGTCCGGCACTGCTGCATCCATGCAGCCGCGGCGAGGTCACGTTGCGCTCGGCCGATCCCGCCGAGCGCGTGCGCATCCTGTTCAACCTGTTGTCCGACCCGGCCGACATGGCGACGCTGCTTGAAGGCTACGAGCGGGCGCGCGATCTCGCGCTGTCCGGTCCGCTCGCGCCGTTCCGCGGCCGGCAGCTCACGCCCGGTCCCGAGGTGCGCAGCCGCGCCGAGGTCGAAGCCTGGATCCGGCGCACTGCGGTGACCGTGCATCATCCGGCGGGGACGTGCAGAATCGGCAATGGTCCGGATGCCGTGGTCGATCCCGCGCTCCGGGTGCACGGCATCGCGCGCCTGCGGGTGGCGGATGCGTCGGTGATGCCCGACCTGGTATCCGCCCACATCAATGCCTGCGTGCTGATGATCGCCGAGCGCGCAGCCGACCTGGTCCGCGGGCAGGCGATGCCGGCGGCGACCCCTATTCCAACTGGAGGCCAAGCATGAACAAGCGTCTGATCATCGGCAGCATCCTCGCCGGGCTGCTGGCCAGCAGCATGGTGTCGGCACAGGGCTGGCCGAACCGGCCGATCCGGCTGATCGTGCCGTTCGCGGCCGGTGGGCCTTCGGATGTCGTCGGGCGCGAGGTCGCGGCCCGGCTGCAGGAGAACCTCGGCCAGCCGATCGTCGTCGACATCCGCGCCGGCGCCAACAGCACGATCGGCGCGACGATGGCGGCGAAGGCGAACCCCGACGGCAACACGCTGCTGATCGGCTCGGTCGGCACGTTCGCGATCAACATGGTCAACTACAAGGACCCGGGCTACGACTCGCTGCGCGACTTCGACCTGCTCAGCCTGTCGGCGAACACGCCCAACGTGCTGGTGGCCAGCGCCAAGGTCCCGGCGACGAACCTGAAGGAAGTGCTGGCGCTGCTGCGGGCGAACCCGGGCAAGCACACCTATGGCGTCGCCGGCCTCGGCTCCTCGGGCCACATGACCTCCGAACTGCTGATGCTGCGCACGAAGACCAGCGCGATCATCGTGCCGTTCAAGGGGGCGGGCGCGACGATGGCGGCGATGATCGGCGGCGAGGTCGACCTCACGTTCACCAGCCTGGGCAGCGCCGCGAACCACATCCGCAGCGGCCGGCTGCGCGCGATGGCGGTCACCAGCGGCAAGCGCATCGGGCAGTTCCCCGACGTGCCCACGCTGACCGAGCTCGGCTACAAGGACATGGAGATCCTGTCATGGCAGGGCTTCGCCGCGCCGCGCGGCCTGCCGAAGGAGATCTTCAACCGGCTCGAGTCCGCGCTGATCGCGGTGGTGACCAGCGGGCCGGGACGCACCAACCTGGAGAACCTTGGGTGGGACATCGACGGCACCACCGGTGCGGTGTTCCGCGACAAGCTGGCGCGGGAAATCAAGCTGTGGCGCGAAGTGGTGACCACGGCGAAGATCAAGATCGACTGAAGCGCTACAGGGGAGGCCTGCATGGCACTGGACACCGACGCGGCGAAACGCGTCCTCGCACACATCGACCGCGACGAGCTGGCCCAGCTCGGCTGCGACCTCACCGACATCCCCAGCCCCACCGGGCAGGAGAAGCAGGTCGCCGAGTTCATCGTCGACTGGTTCCGCCGGCAGGGCCTGAAGGCGATCACCCAGGAGGTCGAGGCGGGCCGGCCGAATGCGGTCGGCATCCTGAAGGGTTCCGGCAACGGCCTGAGCCTGGGCTTCAACGGCCATACCGACACCAGCTTCACCGGCACCGACGAGGACCTGCGCATGGTGCGTTCGGTCGAGCCGCAGTCCGAGCTCCGCGGCTCGATCGTCGACGGCCGCGTGGTGCGCGGCCTGGGCATCTCCAACATGAAGGGTGGCGTCGCCTCGTTCATGATGGCGGCGAAGGCGCTCAAGGCCAGCGGCGTCGCGCTCAAGGGCGACGTGGTGTTCGCGGCGGTGGTGGGCGAGATCTCGCGCACGCCGGTCGGTCCGTGGCAGTCGAAGGAGTACCGCGGCGAGGGCGCAGGCACGCGGCACCTGCTCACCCATGGCATGCATACCGACTATGCGGTGTGCGCGGATTGCTCCGACCTGAACATCGTGTGGACGCAGACTGGCGTGGTGCAGCTGAAGATCGCGACCTACGGCAAGGCCGAAGCGGCCTGGGGCTCCGACCGCGCGAAGATGCCGATGTCCGAGCTCAATGCGATCGTGAAGATGACCCGCGTGATCGCCGCGGTCGAGCAATGGGCCGATGGCTTCGAGCGGGACAACGTGTACCAGTCGCCGACCGGGCCGCTGTACCCGAAGGTGAACATCGGCGCGATCGAAGGCGGGGCCCCCTACCGGCCGAACTACTTCCCCGGCGTGTGCACCATCTATGTCGACATCCGGATGCCGCCGCAGGTGCGCCCGGTCGAGATCAAGGCGCAGCTCGAGCGGGTGCTCGACGGCCTGGGCATCGAGTACGAGATGGACCTGTACAAGTCGCTGCTCGGCCATGAAGGCAAGGGCGTCGAGCCGCTGGTCGGCGCCGCTGAAGGCATCTACCGGCACCTGTTCGGCGAGGCGATCCGGCACGAGGCGCCCGACCGGGCGAGAAGCTGGACCGACACCAACGTCTACAACGAACTGGGCATCCCGGCGATCAAGATCGGCCCGCGCGGGCGGCGCATCGGCCCGCGCGCCGAAGAGATCGAGATCGACGTGATGGTCAAGGCGGCGCAGATCTATGCGCTGATGGCGCTCGACATCTGTTCCCGGCCGCGGCCGGCGAAAGGGTGACGAAGCCGGGGGGCGCGCCGGCCGCCGGTGACGGCGCGGCGCCCGCACGAAACCGGGTCGATCCGAAGAAGCTGCTGCTGGGCAAGTGGACCGCGGTGGTGCCGCGCGACCGCGAGAAGCACTTCCTGGTGGTGAAGGTGCTCGACCCGGAGGTGGCCGGGGGACCGGCCACGAAGGTGCAGCTCGAGGCGGTGTTCTCGCGCCGGCTGCTGACGGTGCCGTGGCGCGAACTGGAAGACCCTGCGGTCTGGACGCAGGGCTGGTCGCCGGTGTCCTAGGACAGGATCATCCGGGCGTCGGCGATGACCAGCCCGCCGGCGGTGGCGATCACCGGGTTGAGGTCGATCTCGGTGATCCCGGCGCCCGCACCGGCGATCTCCGCCACCTTCAGCAGCAATGAAGCGAGTGCCTCCCGGTCCACCGGCGGCAACCCGCGCACGCCGTCGAGCATCTTCTGCGCGCGGATGTCGCCGACCATCTCGATGGCGTCCGCACGGGACAGCGGCAGCGCGCGGAACACGACGTCGCGCACCGCCTCGACGAAGATGCCGCCGACGCCGAACAGCAGCACCGGGCCGAACTGCGGATCCTGCGACACGCCGACGATCAGTTCGACCCCGCGCGCGGCCATCGGTGCCGCGAGCACGCCCTCGATGCGGACCCCCGGCGCATGGCGCCCGACCGAGGCGAGTATGTCCTCGACCGCCTCGTGCACCGCGGCCTCGCCCTGCACGCCGAGCCGCACGCCGCCCGCGTCCGACTTGTGCAGCACGTCGGGGGACACGATCTTCAGCGCGAGCGGTCCTTCCCCGAGCGCCGCGATCGCGGCGGCGGCGTCGCCCGCAGTACGCAGCAGGCAGGCCGGTGCGAGGGGTACGCCGCAGGCCGACAGCAGCGCGCGGGCCTCTGTCTCGAGCAGCGCACTGCGGCCGGCGGCGCGCGCGCCGGCGACCACCTTCGCGGCAGCTTCCGGAAGTCCGGACCGGGCCGTCGGTGCCGACGGGTTGTCCGGTGCGGATGCCGGCGCGGCCGACAGGCGCCGCTTCGCTTCCGAGTAGTCCGCGGCCGAGGCCAGGCATTGCGCCGCGATCTCGATGTGCCGGTAGAAGGGCACGCCTGCCTTGCGCAGCACGTCGAGCGCCGGCGTCCGGTAGTGCGCGTAGTGCGACTGCACGACCACCGGCTTGCCATGGCTGCGCATCAGGTCGGCCAGGTCGCGCGCGACCTTGAACTCCATCTCGGCGACGCCTTCGCCGTAACGGCGCGCATAGCCGCCGAAGAAGCCGGTCAGCATCAGCGCGTCGACGTTCGGGTCGGCGAGG
>JAIENF010000676.1 GCA_019751575.1 Burkholderiales bacterium | reverse complement strand
AACGGCATCCTCAAGATCAGCCACTACATCAACCTGGCAGTGCACGAGGGCGAGGCGTTCGGGCGCGCGCTGGTGATGCGCGGCAGCCTGGAACGGCTGACGCCGGTGCTGATGACCGCGCTGACCGCCGCCGTCGCGCTGTCGCCGCTGCTGTTCGGCGCGGACGAGCCGGGCAAGGAGATCCTGCACCCGGTCGCGGTGGTGATCTTCGGCGGACTGGTCAGTTCGACGCTGCTCGACACGCTGGTGACGCCGGTGATGTTCCTGCGCTGGGGCCGGCGCCCGCTGGAGCGGCTGCTGGCGACGCGGCAGGACGAACGATTCTGAACCGGGCGATGGCTGCATGCCCTCACGTGGAAGGAGACGATCCGATGGACAGGCGAAGCACGATGGTCGCGCTCGGTGCCCTGCTGTTGAACGGGCCGGCGCTTGCGCACACGAGCGCCGAACTGGCGAACCGGCGCGGCCCGAACGGCGGACAGATGCGCGCCACGCCGGCGCTGCACCTCGAGCTGGTGGCCCGGGCGGACGAACTCCTGTTCTACCTCTATGACCACGACGACAAGCCCGTCGCCACCAAGGCTGCGACCGGCCGCGCAACCGTGCTGCTGGGCGCGGAGCGCAGCGAGGTCCGGCTGGAACCGTTCGGCGTGAACGGCATGCGCGGTACCGGCCGGTTCGCGCCGGACCCGAAGCTGCGGGTGGCGGTGTCGCTGACCCTGGCGGACGGAAAGCCGCAGCAGGAGCGCTTCGAACCCTTCCGTCCGTTGCCCTCGAAGAAGTGATTGACCCGACCAACCTCCCCACCCTGCATGGAGATCAAGATGGCCTCGACCCTGTCACGTAATCCTTCCCTCCACTCAACCGTCGCTGCGTCCGTGCTGGCAGGCGTGCTGCTCATGCTGCCGGGGGCGGCGGCGTTCGCGCAGCAGGACCACGGCTCCCATGGGGCCCACGGAGCCCAGGGGGCAGCCCCGGCCGGCAAGGCCGCGGTCGCTGCATCGACCCGCGAGTACCAGGCCGTGAACGACCGCATGCACCGTGCGATGTCCATCCCGTTCACCGGCGATGCCGATGTCGATTTCGTGCGCGGCATGATCCCCCACCACCAGGGTGCGATCGAGATGGCGCGGGTGGTGCTGAAGCATGGCAAGGATCCCGAGGTGCGCAAGCTCGCCGGCGAGATCATCAAGGCGCAGGAGGCGGAGATCGCCTGGATGCAGGCCTGGCTGAAGAAGCGCGGCAAGTAGTCCCCGCGTTGCCGCCGGCGCCTGCGCGTGCCGGCGGCAACGCGCAGGCGCGGGTGGCACAATGCAGGCCACGAGGAGGATCTGCCCATGGCCCGCACGCTGATCAGGAATGCCAGCATCGTCACCGTCGATGACGCGCTGGGTGAGCTTCCCGCCGGCGACATCCTGGTCGAGGACGATGTCATCGTCGCGGTCGCTCCGTCGATCGCCGCGGCCGATGCGCTGGTGGTGAACGCGACCGGCATGGTCGCGATCCCCGGGCTGGTCAACAGCCACATCCATACCTGGGAGATCGCCCTGCGCGGCATCGGCGCCGACTGGGTGAGTTCGCGCGACTATTTCGGCACGCTGCATGGCAACCTCACGCATCGATTCGAGGCGGTCGACAACCGGGTGGTGAACCTCGCGGGCGCGCTGGCCCAGGTCGACGGCGGCACCACGACGATCTTCGACTGGTGCCACAACCTGCGCCACCCGGACATGTCGGATGCAGCGATCGACGGGCTCGAGGCGTCCGGCATCCGCGCGGTGTTCGGGCACGGCACTGCGAAGCCGATGTACCAAGACAGCTCGACGGCGAAGTCCTACACCGAGATCGGCCAGCCACGCGCCGAAGTGCACCGGCTGCGTACCGGCCGGCTGGCGTCCGATGCGCGGCGGGTGACGATGGCGCTGGCCATCCTCGGACCCGACTGGAGCACCTACGAGGTGACCGAGTCCGACATCCGGCTCGCCCGCGAGTACGGACTGGTGAACAGCGCGCATACCTACGGCCGTCCGGGCAAGCGGGTGGCGCCGGACGGCATGTGGCGGCTGCAGAAGGCCGGCCTCCTGGGGCCGGACCACAACGTCGTGCATGGCAACTGCCTCGGCGACGACGAACTGAAGATGATCATCGACCAAGGCTGCTCGACCTCGGCGACCTGCACCGCAGAGATGATGAACTGCGAGCATCCTGCGCTCCTCGGCCGCGTCGAGCGGTTCGGTGGCGTGCCGGCGATCGGCACCGACGTGGATCCGTACTTCAATGCGTCCATGCTTGCCGAGATGCGCCGCTGCTTCTTCCAGCAGCGTGAACTCGACAACATCGCGGCCGCGAAGGCGGGCAGGCATCCGCCGCCGGCCCATGCGACCACCACGCGCTCGGTGCTGCGCTGGGCCACGCTCGGCGGCGCGCGCGCGCTTCGACTCGAGCACCGGATCGGCTCGCTCACCCCGGGCAAGCAGGCCGATATCGTGCTGGTGCGCACCGACGATCTCAACATGTTCCCGGCACTGCCGGGGGGCGACGCAGTGCATGCCGTGGTGATGAACGCCGAGACCGCGAACATCGACAGCGTGATGGTGGCCGGGCAGTTCCTGAAGCGCCACGGGCGCCTGCTGTACCCCGACCTGCAGATGCGCCAGCTCAAGGCCGAGCTGCTCGGCGTGCGCGAACGGGTGATGGCACGCGGCAGCTATGCCTATCGGCCGGTCCCGGCGGGCGAGCGCGTCTATCCCTGAGCCGGCAGCGCGGCCCGCCGCCGCGCGCAGGGCGGAGGAGGCGCGCCCGGTCCGGTCAGGACGCCGTCGCGGCGGCGGCTTCTGCTTCCGGTCCCGCTCCCGGGCGGTCGCTTTCGCTTTCGTCGCGCCCGGCGCCGGACGTCCCCCCGCTGCAGATCGCCGACATCAGCTTCGCGCAGTCGAGCAGCTGGACCAGGGCAGGAACGTTCCCGAGGCGGGTCGTCTTCTGGGCGTCGATCACAGAGGTGACCCAGGGCGCGAACGAGCCCATGCCTTCAGGGGTGGGATGGACATGGTCGTGCGCGACGTCCAGCACCGTCGTGACATCGTCGACCCGCAGCGCGAGTGCCGGTACTTCCTTCTGCGCGGTCGAACGCAGCACGATCAGCAGGCTCTCGGCATCGGCGCGGCGGTCGGGCATGCCGAACAGCCGACGTGCGCAGATCACCGGCACCACGCGCGAGCCGCTGCCCGAACCGACCTCGACCAGGCCGAGCGCTGCGCCGCCCGCGCCCGGCGTGCGGGCCAGGCCACGGGTCGAGATCGCATCGATCACCTCATACGCCGGCAGTGCATACAGCGTGCCACCGACGTCGAACACGGCCACCTCGATCGTCGGCGTGCCCAGGGAGAACGCGACCGGCTCGAGTTCCGCCGATTCGTCGCGCGCGGCGAAGTCCGACGTCGTGCCCAGCCGGATGCCGACGACCACCTCGACGCCATTGTCATGGCGGTCGGTGCCCTTGAATTCCCTGTAGCCCGGTGCCTTCACGCGCGCGCAGGCGTAATGGATGCCCTCGTGCTCGACGATGCCGGAACGGCCGCGGAATCCGTCGGCGAGGCGGTCGGTCAGTGCGATGTCGGTGGAGGCGATCACCTGGCCCTGGGGGTCCATGAAGGCCGCCGCACCCTGGAGACCGCCCATGATGTCGCGCAGCATCGCCGGGAACTCGGCGGATGCGTTGAAGACGATCGCGATGCCGCCGGCCAGCGTGCCACCCGATGCGCGCACCGCGGCGAGGTACACATAGGTCGCGCCGGCGCCATGCATCGGCGTGTCCTCGAACGGCGTGACCGCATACTGTTGCGAGTCGCGCAGCGACGTCACCGACGACAGCCAGGAATCGGGCACGGCCGTCCCCGCCAGTTCCGGGGCTTCGCCTGCATGGGATACCGCGCGGATCGTGCCCCGTGCATCGAATGCGACCAGCCGGGTGTACACGGTGTACAGGCCGTTGATGTAGTCGAGCATCTGCGCGAGCCGGCCGTCTTCCTGCGGCTCCGAAGGCGCGGCCAGGACCTCGCGCAGGACCGGAGACAATGCCCACCAGCGGGCGTCGTTCGCGCGCTCGTACAGGTTGCGGTCCATGATGTCCCCGGCCAGCCGCGCGAGTTCACGCGTCTGCCGGCGCGCACGCGCAACCGCGGTGCGGTGGATGTCGTCCAGGCCGAGCCGGGCCCGTTCGCGCGTGTGCTGGCCGGCCTCGTTGACCTGCTTGAGCACCGCCTTCAGGCGCATGCGGTCGCCGCCGTGCTCGCCCGCCATCAGGCGGCCGTTCCACATCACCCGGCGCAGTTCGCGGCTGATCACTTCGGCATCGGCGATCATGGTCGCCAGGTCTGCATTGTCCAGCGGCGCGGCAAGGTCGGCGTCGTCGTCGGCCGGCGTCGCCGTCGACTTGAAGCCGTTGAGCAGCGACACCATCGCCTGCGCGCGCCAGGCAGGCCCGCGATAGCCCTGGTAGCCACCGCTTGCGCGGCAGACCGACAGGTACTCGCGCCCGGCATACGAACAGAGTTCGATCCCGGTGCCGTCCTGCGGCGCGAGTTTCGCCCCGGTCGGTACATGGGCGGCATCGTTGGTTGCGACCACGCGCTGCGCGTCGTCGATCAGCACCAGTGCGAGCCGCGGATTGTCCTCGTTGATGCCGGAAAAGATGCGCTCCATCTCGTCGGCGAAGCGGAAGCGAAGGACCAGCACGCCTGCCACGCGGTCGCGGCCAGCGGCGCCCCGGGTGATCCGCTGCGCAAAGAGCAGCGACGGACCGTCGGTCCCGCCCAGGTCGCTCGGTCCGAAACGCTCCACATAGCCTTCCCGGCCCAGGGCATCGGCAACCAGCGGATCGCAGCTGGACTCGAGGCTCGCCTTCCCGTCGAGCCGGGCGAGCACGCGTCCATCCGGAGCGAGCAGGATCACGTCGTCATAGACCGTGTACTTGGACTGGTATTCGGCCAACCGGCGTACCATGGCCTGCCGGTCGTCATCGCTGTGCGACGGTGCCATGCAGAACGCCCGGATCCTGTCGTCGGTGGCAAGAAAGCCGACGTCGGCAGTGCGCTCGAACAGGTTGCGGACCAGAATGTCGATGGCACACTGGGCCTTGGCGGCCAGTTCGTCGCCCAGCGCACCCAGGTTCTCGCGCGCCATGAGGTCGATGACCCGCCCGCGCAGGCTGTTGAACCGCTCGCGCGTGCGCAGCAAGGCCGGAAGGATCGGTGCGACCGCTTCCGGACAACTGATGGCTGCGCTCGACTCGATCATCTGCCAGACCACGAACAGGTCTCGCAGGTCGCGTTCAGCCGACTGAACCCGGCGCATGTGGGTAACGAGATCTTCAGCAGGGATCATGGTGCACGTTCTCTGGTCCAGACTGCCTTTACGGCAGCGCGCCACCAAAACTTGACGCTGCGATCATTTTTCGTATGGATTGTCGTCAGGAAGACGGAAATCGCGTGTCGGATGGAGTGCTAAGCTTCTGGCGATGCGGCGTGCCCGAGCGTTTCGCAGCCGACAGAAGGGGGATCCACATGCATGCATCGAGTTCGATCCGCCGGTCGCCGGGCGCGCCCGGCCTTGCGCGAACGCTGTCGGCCGTCGCCGTCCTGCTGGGCGCTGCCGGCGGTGCCGCTGCCGCCGGCTACCCTGATCGTCCGATCCGCCTGATCATGGGCTTCCCGCCCGGGAGCACGGTGGACATCCTGGCGCGTCCGGTCGCGCAGCGGCTGTCCGAGGCCTTCGGACAGCCGGTGATCGTCGACAACCGGTCCGGTGCGACCGGCATCATCGCCAACGAACTGGTGGCGAAGGCGCAGCCCGACGGGCATACGCTGCTCGCGGCGCCGAGTTCCTCGCTGACCAGCACGCCGCACCTGTCGACCCGGCTGCCCTATGACGCCCTGCGCGACTTCGTCGCGGTCGCGCAGTTGAGCGCATTCGGATACGTGCTGGTGGTGAATCCCGGGGTGCCGGCGAAGACCTTGCGCGAACTCATGGCGCTCGCCAATTCGCGGCCGGAAGGACTGGCCTACGGGTCGTCGGGTACCGGCAGCGGCTTCCACCTCGCCGGCGAACTGTTCCAGCGGCTGGGCAAGGTCAGGCTGCTGCACGTGCCGTACAAGGGCGGGCCACCGGGTGTCACCGACCTGATCGCGGGACGGATCGACTTCATGTTCTACAGCCTGGCGGTGATCCAGCCGCAGATCCGCGCAGGCAGGCTGCGCGTGCTCGCCGTCACCGCAGGCACGCGCGATCCGCTGCTGCCCGACGTGCCGACCATGGCCGAAGGCGGGGTGCCGGGCTACGAGGCGACCGGCTGGCACGGCATCTTCGCGCCGGGCGGCACGCCGAAGGAAGTCGTCGGGCGGTTGAACGCGCAGGTGGTGCGCATCCTGGGCCAGCCCGAGGTGCGCGAGATATGGGCGCAGCAGGGCATGGGCATCACCAGCGCCGATCCGGCACGCCTCGCACGGCGCATGCGCGAGGACTTCGACTTCTACGGCAGGCTCATCCGCGAGGCAGGCATCAAGGGCGAGGGCGGCTGAACGCCGGCGCTGCCGCGGCGGGCGTCTACTTCGCCTGGGCCTCGCGCTGGGTCAGTTCGAGGTAGCGCAGGCGCAGTTCGTTGTACTTCGCACGCAGGGCGACCTGTTCGTTGCGCCGCTGCGAGATCAGCCGTTCGATGTCCGCCGTCTCGGCGGCGACGCGCGCCACGTCCTCCGCGAGCTGCGCGGGCGGGGGCTTGCCAGCCTTGGTGAAGCCTTCGAGACGGCGCAGCAGCTCCTGCTCCCCGGTGCGGATCTGCTTCAGGTGCGTCTCGAGGCCGATGATCGACAGGTCGACCTGCGCGAGGTCGCGGTCGCGCCGGGCATCGATCTCGCGCTCGCTGCTGTACGAGTTGAGCAGCGCCTGGTCGCGCTTGCGCTGGGCCGCACGTTCCTGTTCTTCGGCCTTGCGACGGGCTTCTTCCTCCTGCTTCAGGCGCAGGGCCTCGCCGGTGAGCACCGCTTCGCTCTTCTTGACCGTGATGCCGCGCGTGTTGAGTTCGCGGGTCGGGTTGTTCGCATACTCCGGCGGCACCGTGTATCCGCAGCCGACCTGCCGCC
>JAIENF010000730.1 GCA_019751575.1 Burkholderiales bacterium | reverse complement strand
TTGACGATCTTCTCTTCCGGGATCGGCAGCACGCCACTCTCGGAGGCCATCACGACCAGGTCGTCGCTGGTGACGATGTAGCGCGCCGGGCGCAGCCCGTTGCGGTCGAGCGTGGCGCCGATCTGGCGGCCGTCGGTGAAGGCAACCGCGGCGGGGCCGTCCCACGGTTCCATCATCGCCGCATGGTATTCGTAGAACGCGCGGCGGCCGGCGTCCATCAGCGTGTGGCCTTCCCAGGCTTCCGGGATCAGCATCATCATCGCGTGCGCCAGCGAGTAGCCGCCCATCACCAGCAGTTCGAGTGCATTGTCGAAAGACGCGGAGTCTGACTGGCCGTCATAGATCAGCGGCCAGATCTTCTCGAGGTCGTCGCCCAGCACCGGCGAGCTGATCGCGGCCTGGCGCGCGCGGATCCAGTTCACGTTGCCGCGCAGCGTGTTGATCTCGCCGTTGTGCGCGATCATGCGGAACGGGTGCGCGAGGTCCCAGGTCGGGAAGGTGTTGGTCGAGAAGCGCTGGTGGGCGAGCGCGAGCGCCGACGTGACCCGCGGATCCTTCAGGTCGACGTAGTAGTCGGCCAGGCTCTCGGCGAGCAGCATGCCCTTGTAGACGATCGTCCGCGCCGACATCGACGGCACGTAGAACTCCTTGCCGTGCGCGAGCTGCAGTGCCTGGATCGCATGGCCGGACGCCTTGCGGATGATGTACAGCTTGCGCTCGAGCGCATCGGTGACCGTCACGCCGGCACCGCGGCCGATGAACACCTGGCGGATCATCGGCTCGATCGGCTTCACGCTTTCGCCGAGCACCGAGCTGTCGACCGGCACGTCGCGCCAGCCGAGCAGCACCTGGCCCTCGGCCCAGATCGCGCGCTCGATCTCGCGCTCGCAGGCGTAACGGCTCGCGGGCTCGCGCGGCAGGAAGCAGAAGCCGACCCCGTACTCGCCCGGATCGGGCAGCTCGATGCCCTGCTTCGCCATCTCTTCCCGGAAGAACGCATCCGGGACCTGGATCAGCACGCCCGCGCCGTCGCTTGCCTTGGGATCGGCCCCGACCGCGCCGCGGTGGGTCAGGTTCTTCAGGATCAGCAGTCCCTGCTCGACGATCGCGTGGCTCTTCTTGCCCTTGATGTGGGCAACGAAGCCGACGCCGCACGCGTCGTGTTCATGCGCCGGATCGTACAGCCCCTGCGCGTCCGGTACGCCCGGACGGGCCACGGAAGGCGCCATGCCATGCGATGTCAGGCCGTCGGCTGAGGCGCCGGGCCGCGGGGCTTGCGGGAAAGGTGAGGAATCACTCATGGCCGACCTCGGTACAGGAAGGGGACGCTGCCACCCGTCCGGCGGAAGCCGCACGTTCAGGCACGTCCAGAGGCGACGAAAGCCGCGGCGGGCGCGGCTTTCGGAAGGTCTACCGGGCGTGCGACGCAACCGCTGGGGCGCGTGCAGGGATCAACCGGTCGAACGCGTGAGTGTAACCGCCCAGTCGCGCCGCAGCAATGCAGGCGTGGCCTGTGCGACCTGGAACTTCCGGTCGCGGTGTCGGAAATCAGTGCTCGTCGACGCTGAACAGCCTGCGGTGCTCGCGGATCGCGTAGCGATCGGTCATGCCCGCGATGTAGTCGGCGATCGCACGCGGCGCGTCAGTGCCGGCACGGGCCTGGTCCTGCGGCGGCAACAGCCGATGGTCGCCGAGGAAGGCGGCGAACAGCTCGGCCAGGATGCGCTGGGACTTGCTGCTCATCCGCACGACGCGGTAGTGCCGGTAAAGGGCGTGCCGCAGGAACTGCTTGAGTTCCACCTGCTCGGCGGCGACCGACCGGCTGAAGCCGATCATCGGTGGCGCCGAGCGGACGGCATCGATCGAGTCCGGGGCATGCACGGCAAGCAGCCGTCGGCTCTCCGTCGTCAGGTCGATGACGAGCGTGTTGATCATGCGCCGGATGGTCTCGTGGATCAGCCGCCGTCCGGCGAGGCCTGGGTAGCGTCCGCGCACTTCCTCGACATGGCGGGCGAAGATGCCGACCTGTTCGAGCTGTTCCAGCGTGATCAGCCCGGAGCGCAGTCCGTCGTCGACATCGTGGTTGTTGTAGGCGAGTTCGTCGGCCACGTTGGCCAGCTGGGCTTCCAGGGAGGGTTGCTCGCCGCGCAGGAAACGTTCGCCGATCGGCCCGAGCTGTTCTGCGTTGCGGCGCGAACAGTGCTTGAGGATGCCTTCGCGGGTCTCGAAGGTCAGGTTCAGGCCGTCGAAATCCGCGTAACGCTCCTCGAGCAGGTCGACCACCCGCAGCGACTGCAGGTTGTGCTCGAAGCCGCCGTGGTCGCGCATGCATTCGTTCAGCGCGTCCTGGCCGGCATGGCCGAACGGCGTATGGCCGAGGTCGTGCGCCAGCGAGATTGCCTCGGTGAGCGTCTCGTTCAGGCCCAGGTTGCGCGCGATCGAACGCGCGATCTGCGCCACTTCGAGGCTGTGGGTCAGGCGTGTCCGGAACAGGTCGCCTTCATGGTTGACGAAGACCTGGGTCTTGTATTCGAGCCGCCGGAACGCGGTCGAGTGGATGATCCGGTCGCGGTCGCGCTGGAATTCGTCGCGACCATCCGGTGGCGCCTCGGCATGGACCCGCCCGCGCGAGCGGTCGCTGGCGGCGGCGTACGGCGCCAGGCCGTGTACCGCAGGGCCTGGCCATGCGCCCGGGTCAGCCATCGCGTGCGACCTCCGCGAGCGTCGCATCGAGTGCTTGCGGGTCGTAGTCGCCAGTAGTCACGGCGTTGCCCATTCCCTTCAGCAGCACCAGCCGGATCCGTCCGCCGCGCACCTTCTTGTCGTGCCCCATCAGGTCGAGCCAGCGGGCGGCCGGCATCGAGGGCGGTTCGATCGGCAACTGCGCCAGCGCGAACAGCCGGCGGATCCGTCCGACCTCGGATTCGGCCAGCCAGCCGAGCCGTGCGGACATCGCCGCGGCGAGGACCGTTCCGGCCGCCACCGCCTCGCCGTGCAGCCATTCGCCATAGCCGACGCCGGTTTCGATCGCATGGCCGAAGGTGTGGCCCAGGTTCAAGGTTTCGCGCAGGCCGGCCTCGCGTTCGTCGGCAGCGACCACCTCGGCCTTGTGCTCGCAGGACCGGCGCACCGCATGGGCGAGCGCGGCCGGATCGCGGGCGAGCAGCCGGGGCAGGTTGGGTTCCAGCCAGTCGAGGAATCCGGTATCGCGGATCAGGCCGTACTTGATCACTTCCGCCAGTCCGGCGGACAGTTCCCGGTCGGGCAGTGTATCGAGCAGCGCCGTGTCGGCCAGCACCAGGCCGGGCTGGTGGAAGGCGCCGATCATGTTCTTGCCCTGCGGGTGGTTGATCGCCGTCTTGCCGCCGACCGACGAGTCGACCTGCGCCAGCAGCGTGGTCGGGATCTGCACGAACGGCACGCCGCGCTGCCAGGTGGCAGCCGCGAACCCGGCCAGGTCGCCGATCACGCCACCGCCCAGCGCGATGACCGGGGTGCGGCGATCGCAGCGATGTTCGATCAGGTGGTCGAACACCGTGTTCAGCACCTGCCAGTTCTTGTGCTGTTCTCCGTCGGGCAGGACGATCGGCACCGCCTCGATGCCGGCCGCCGCGAGCGCTGCGGTGACCGGTGCGAGGTAGAGGGCACCGACCACCTCGCTGGTGACCAGTGCCGCCCGGCCCGGCCCGAGATGGCGCGCGATCAGGCCGCTGTCGGTGGAGACGCCGCGGCCGATGACGATCGGATAGCTGCGGTCGGCGAGCGAGACCTCGACGACCTGGGTGGCGCCATCGGTGGACGGGCGGGAAACATCCATGTTCATGTGGGCTCCGGGCCTTGTGCCCGCTGGTTCAGGCGCTCGATCAGCCGCGACACCATCGACTTCACGCTTTCATGCGTGCTCTCGATGGTCACGTGCGCCGTCTCTGCATACAGGGACTCGCGCGCCGCCAGCAGCTCGATGATGCGTTGCTGCGGATCGCGCGTGGCGAGCAGCGGCCGGCTGCGGTCGCGCCGGGTACGATGCCAGATCTCGCTCGCCGAGGCCTTCAGGTAGACGACGAGGCCGCGCTCGTGCATCCGCCGGCGGCTGTCTTCCGACAGCACCGCGCCCCCGCCGGTGGCCAGCACGATGTCCGGCAGCGCAGTGAGTTCGTCGATCACCTGCCGTTCTCGAAGGCGGAACCCGGCTTCGCCCTCGATCTCGAAGATGACCGGTATGGACACGCCGCAGCGTGCCTCGATCTCCTGGTCGGCGTCGACGAAACGCTTGCCCAGGCGCTGTGCAAGCTGTCGTCCGACCGAGGTCTTGCCGGCGCCCATCATGCCGACGAGGAAGACGCTGCCGTCGACCTTGCACGTCTCGGCCGGATGCGCGTCCGCCGTCGCGCAGGCCTCCGTGCACCCGTCGCCGGCGAGCGCGGGCGCGTCGGCGGGCGTGTCGGCGGGCGTCTGCACTGCCGTGCAGGGGTCGATCGTCTCCATGCGCCGATTGTAACGCGCGGTCCGGCCGGTTCAGCCGGCGCGCCGTGCAGGCGCGCCTGTCGATGCGAGGCCAGGCGACGTCCGGTTGCAGCCCTGCCCCGGAAACGAGACGGGCGCGCAGTGCGCGCCCGTCTCCGGCCCGGAAGCCGGGCGCATCGAACGGCCCGGTTACCGCGCGGACAGTCGGTCGTTCAGCACGCGCGGCGTGACGAAGATCAGCAGTTCGCGCTTGTCGTCGACGATCGAGCGGTCGCGGAACAGGAACCCGACGAACGGGATGTCGCCGAGCACCGGCACCTTGTTCACCGCCTGGCGCGAATCCTGGGTGTAGATGCCGCCGATGACCACCGTGCCGCCGTTCTCGACCAGCACCTGGGTGCTGATCTGGCGCGTGTTGATCGCCGGACCCGACTGCGTGTTCTGGCCGACGCTGTCGTTGTTCACGTTGAGCGTCATGATCACGTTGCCGTCGGGGGTGATCTGCGGGCGCACCTTCAGGGACAGCGTGGCCTTCTTGAACGACACCGCGGTCGCGCCACTGGCCGTCGCCTGCTGGAACGGGATCTCCGTGCCCTGTTCGATGGTCGCCTCGATCTGGTCGGCGGTGATCACGCGCGGGCTGGATACGATGCGTCCCCGGCCTTCGGCCTGCAGGGCCTGCACTTCCAGGTTGAGGAAGCGCGACAGGCTGTCGTTGAACACCACCACCGAGAACGCACCGGGGCGTGCGCCACCGATGGTCTGCGCCGGCAGGTTCACGCCCAGGCTCTGCACCAGGGTCGGGATCGGGGTGGCCACCTGGCCGGTGACGAAGCCGGTCGCTTCGAGGTTGCCGCCGACCGTCAGGCGGGTGGGATGGGCGATGGTGTCGCCGACCTGGCGGTCGAAGACGCCGAGACGTGCACCGAGGTTGCGCGAGAAGGTGTCGGCGGCCTCGACCACGCGAGCCTCGATCATCACCTGGCGCACGGGCACGTCGATCTGGCGCACCAGCCGGCGCATCTCGTCGAGCTTGCTCGGCGTGTCCTGGATGAACAGGGTGTTGGTGCGCGGATCGATCACGGCGCTGCCGCGGCGCGACAGCACGCGCTGCTGCGGATCGGTCAGGATCTTCTGGAATGCATCGGCGCGCGCGTAGTTGAGCTGGAAGGTCTCGGTACGCACCTGCTCGAGGTCGGCGAGCTGCTGCCGAGATTCGGCTTCCAGCTTGTCGCGCGTGGCCAGTTCGTCTCGCGGGGCGATCCACATCACGTTGCCGGTCTTGCGCATGTCCAGGCCCTTCGCCTGGAGGATGATGTCCATCGCCTGGTCCCACGGCACGTCCCTGAGGCGCAGCGTGAGGTTGCCGCTGACCGTGTCGCTGGTGATGATGTTCAGCCCGGTGAAGTCGGCGAGCACCTGCAGCACCGCACGCACTTCGACGTTCTGGAAGTTCAGTGACAGCTTGTCGCCGGTGTAGCGGCGCTGGCCCCCGCCCAGCCGGGTCGGGTCCTCGACGATCGGCTTCACTTCGAGGATGAACCGGTTGTCGGCCTGGAATGCGGATTGTTCCCACTGGCCGCGCGGCTGGATCTCCAGCCGCACGTTCTCGCCGGACTGCTGGGCATTGATGAACTGCACCGGCGTCGAGAAGTCGGTCACGTCGAGGCGGCGCTGCAGGTGCTGCGGCATCTGGGTGCGCTGGAATTCGACGACGATGTTCCGGCCCTGCTGCCTGACGTCGATGCCGGTGTTGTTGTCGGCGAGGTCGATGACCACGTTGCCTGCGCCTTCGCTGGTGCGGCGGAAGTCGATGTTGAGGATCCGGTGCTGGCGACCGCTGGTGTCTTCCGCGAAGCGGGTCGGGGCCGGTGCCACGCCTGCGGCGATTCCGCCCGCGCCCTGCAGCGCGACGATGATCGTGTTGCCTTCGATGCGGGTCTCGAACGGCACGGTACGGGCCATGTTGAGCACGAGGCGGGTGCGGTCGCCGACCTGTACGAGGTTCAGGCTGCGCAGGTCGCCCTGGGCCACGTCCTGGGTGTTACGGCCGGTGCCGTTGGCGGTGTTCGGGAAATCGAAAGACAGCCGCGACGGGTTCGTGATCTGGAATCCGTTCGGCGCGACGCGCGGCGCTTCCTTCATGGTGATGCGCACCAGCACGTTGCCGCCCTGGGCGATCGCCGCAGTCACCGACTGGATCGCGTTGCCGGGCTGGGCTGCGGTCTGCGCGAGCGCAGTGCCGGCCACCGCCATTGCAAGCAGCGACCAGAGCATCATCCATGCAACGCTCCAGCCAAGCGACGTGCGGTCCTGCACCGTCCGGTCGCGAACAGGCATCCGGTTCGCCTCGCGCTGCGAGATCGAGCGATTCATCGTTTTGTCTCCGTTTCGTCTTGCAGGAACAGCGAAGTGATCCGTTCGATCCACTCGCCGGCACCGTCTTGCACGAGTTCCTTCAGCTTCATCCCGGTTTCATCCACCTGGATGATCAACCCGAAGTTCTGCCCGATGTAGTTGTTCTGCCGCACGCGGAACAGGTTGTTGTCCGGCGTGCGGATCAGCGCGAACATGGCCTTGCCCTGCTGCAGGGAGCCCACCCTCTTGAGGTTGTCGAGCGGGAACGCCTCGAGCGGCTCCCGCCGCCGGTTCAGG
>JAIENF010000696.1 GCA_019751575.1 Burkholderiales bacterium | reverse complement strand
CGTGCTGTCCTCGGGGCTGCTCGGCGAGACGGTGGTGTCGATGCACGAGACGCTCAACGTGCCGCGCCTCACCTCGACGGCGGTGCAACTGATGCTGCCGTGGCGCATGCCGCGCACCGGCTGATTCCCGCCAGCCCCGCCCGGGTCAGGTCTTGTCTTCTGCCTGCCCTGCGACAGGCGACATGAGCGGCCTGGCTAGCGTGCCAGGTCGCGCACGATGTGCTGCTGCCGGCGGGAGATCGCCAGCTTCTCGGTGAGCCCGCGCAGCAGCACCACCCAGTGTGCATCGGATTCCGCGCTCGACAGCCGTTCGAAGCCGACGATCGCGTCGCGCGACACGAGGCAGTTGCGGTGGATGCGCACGAAGCGCTTGGCGTACTCCTGTTCGAGCCGGGTCAGCGATTCCTCGATCAGGTACTCGCGCTGGGCGGTACGGATCGTCACGTACTTCAGTTCGGCCTTGAAGTAGAGGATGTCGGCCATCGGTACCAGGTAGACCTTGCCGCCTTCGGTCACCGACAGGTGTTGGCGCGGGGCATCGGACAGGCCGCGCAGCAGGTCGGCGCGCAGCGGCGCGATGGCGCGCGCCTTGGCCAGGGCCTCGGCCAGGCGGGAGGCCCGGATCGGCTTCATCAGGTAGTCGATCGCATTGAGCTCGAAGGCCTTGACGGCATATTCGTCGTACGCGGTGATGAAGACCACGGCCGGCGGGTCCGGCAGCTTGAGCAGGTGCGTGGCGAGTTCGACGCCGTCCATCTCGGGCATGCGGATGTCGAGCAGCACCACGTCGGCGTCCTGTCCCTGCAGCAGCTCGAGTGCTTCGCGTCCGGTGGCTGCCTCGCCGATGACCTCCAAAGGCACCTTCGCCGCGCAATCGACCAGCAGGTCGCGCAGGCGGCTGCGCGCAGGCGCCTCGTCGTCGACGATCACGACACGCAGCAGGGGTTCGACAGGCGGGCTCATCAACGTCCTCGGTGGGCGGGAAGGTTACCGGAGAATCGCCGCCGGCCTAGGCCCTGCGGTCGGTGTCGGTATAGGGCACGCGGATGCTCACCTCATAGCGGCCGTCGTGCGCCCGGGTACGCATCCGCGCCTCGGCGTCGAAGAACAGCTGCAGGCGCTCGCGGATGTTGTCGACCGCGATCCGGTTTCCGTGCCGCCGTTCGCCCCCCACAGGCACCGGGTTGGACAGCAGCGCATGTACCTCGTTGCCGACCCGGAAGATGCGGATCACCACCGTCCCCCTGGCCATCGACGGTTCGATGCCATGGTAGACCGCGTTCTCGAGCAGCGGCTGCAGGATCAGCGCCGGGATGCGTGCCTCGCCCGGCATCTGTTCGATGTCCCACTCGACCTGCAGCCGGTCGCCCAGGCGCACCGCCTCGATCGCCAGGTACTGCCTGGCGAGTTCCACTTCGCTGGCGAAGGTAGACAGTGCACGGCTGTCGGCCATGAGCGCACGGAACAGGTCGGCCAGGTCTTCGAGCACGAGTTCCGCCCGCTTCGGATCGGCGCGGATCAGCGACAGCACGGCGTTGAGGCTGTTGAACAGGAAGTGCGGCTGGATGCGTGCCTGCAGCGCCTGCAGGCGGGCCTCGACCAGCGCTGGCGACAGCGCACGGCTTCGCAGGTCGAACCAGACCAGCAGCGTGCAGGCCATGATGATGGTGAAGAACAGGTGCCTGGGCAGCGCATCGCCGGTCGCTCCCATCGGACCGCCGCCCAGCAGGTCGAACGCGGCGGTGACTGCCATCGCGGTGAGCAGCACCACCGCCACCCCCGCCTCGTAGCGCAGGCGGTCGAGCAGCGGCCGGGCGGCCGCGAGGATCAGCAGCGTGAGGAACATCACCGGCTGCACCAGCGCGGAGACTTCGATCAGCACTTCGCCGATCGTGCGCAGAGACCCGGACTTGAGCACCGCCGCCACCAGCGAGGCTGCATTCACCGCGAGCAGGATGCGCAGCAGCACGCCGAGGTTGCGGAAATCGGGCAACCGCGCAGCGCTGCGCAGCGAGCCCGCCTGCGGCTCGCGTGCCGCCTCCGTCCGGGCGGAGGCAGCGGGGTTTTCGCCTATACTCTGGCCGCCGTTCATCCCCCATTGTCGACGCCAGACTGCGCTTGATGCAACCCGAGAATCCGAAGACACTGACCTCCAGCACGGCCGGCGGCATCAGCGGCGGCAGCGGCTGGTCCGGCCGGTTCAACGAGCCGGTGTCCGAGCTGGTCAAGCGCTATACCGCTTCGGTCGACTTCGACAAGCGGCTGGCACCCTACGACATCCAGGGGTCGCTCGCCCATGCACGCATGCTTGCTGCATGCGGCATCCTGGCTGCGCAGGACCTCGCCGACATCGAACGCGGGATGGCGCAGATCCTGCAGGAAGTGCAGTCCGGCGCGTTCGCCTGGCGGCTCGACCTGGAAGACGTGCACCTGAACATCGAACGCCGGTTGACCGACCTTGTCGGCGACGCGGGCAAGCGGCTGCATACCGGCCGCTCGCGCAACGACCAGGTCGCCACCGACGTGCGCCTCTGGCTGCGCGCTTCGATCGACGACATCGACGCCGCATTGCGCACGATGCAGGTCGCGCTGCTCGACCTCGCCGGCCAGCATGTCGAGACCGCGATGCCCGGCTTCACCCACCTGCAGGTGGCGCAGCCGGTCTCGTTCGCGCACCACCTGATGGCCTATTTCGAGATGCTGGTGCGCGACCGCGAGCGGTTCGCCGACTGCCGCAAGCGGGTGAACCGGCTGCCGCTCGGTGCCGCGGCGCTGGCTGGCACCAGCTTCCCGATCGACCGCGAGCGGGTCGCGCGCGAGCTCGGCTTCGATGCGATCTGCTCGAACTCGCTCGACGCGGTGTCCGATCGCGACTTCGCCATCGAGTTCTGCGCAGCGGCCTCGCTGGCCATGACGCACCTGTCGCGCTTTTCCGAGGAACTGATCCTCTGGATGAGCCCGCGCTTCGGCTTCATCGACCTCGCCGACCGTTTCTGCACCGGCTCGTCGATCATGCCGCAGAAGAAGAACCCGGACGTGCCCGAGCTGGTGCGCGGCAAGGTCGGCCGCGTGAACGGCCACCTGGTGGGGCTGCTCACCCTGATGAAGGGCCAGCCGCTCGCGTACAACAAGGACAACCAGGAAGACAAGGAGCCGCTGTTCGACACCGTCGACACGCTGCTGATGACGCTGACCATCTACGCCGACATGGTCGGCGGCATCCGGGTCAAGCCCGATGCGATGCGCGAGGCACTGAAGCAGGGGTTCGCCACCGCCACCGATCTCGCCGACTACCTGGTCCGCAAGGGCGTCCCGTTCCGCGACGCGCACGAGGCGGTCGCCCGCGCGGTGCGCCATGCAGAGCAGGCCGGCTGCGACCTGCCCGACCTGCCGCTGGCCGACCTGCAGGCGTTCTCGCCGGCAATCGACACCGACGTCTACGCGGTGCTCACCGTCGAGGGCTCGATGGCCAGCCGCAGCCATGCCGGCGGCACTGCGCCCTCGGCCGTGCGTGCGGCGCTGGCGGCGGCGCGCAACCGGATCTGATCAGCGGTACACCGCAGCCAGCGCTGCGGCATCGAGCGTGTCAGCGGGGGCGTCGAGCACCACGCGCCCGCTGCGCAGCGCCACCACCCGGTCGGCGTGTTCCAGCGCCAGCGCGGGCTGGTGCAGGCTGCAGACGACGGTGGCCTGCCTGTCGCGGCAGCATTCGCGCAGCAGGCGCAACACGCTCGCGCCGGCTTCGGGGTCGAGGCTGGCAACCGGCTCGTCCGCCAGCAGCACGGCGGGTTGCTGCGCCAGCGCGCGGGCGAGGGCGATCCGCTGGCGCTCGCCCCCCGACATCGCGTCCACGCGCCGCGCGGCATGCGACAGCAGCCCGACCCGGTCGAGGCAGTCGGCCGCGAGCAGTCGATCGTCGCGCGTGAAGCGGCGCAGCCAGCCTCGCCAGCGCGGGTTGTAGCCGAGCCGGCCGGCCAGCACGTTGTCCAGCGCCGACAGGCGATCGATCAGCACATGGGACTGGAACACCATCGCGATCGTGCGCCGGTCTCCACTGCCCGGTGAACGGACGACGCCGCGGTCGAAGGCGAGCAGGCCGGCCGCACCGCGCAGCAGCGTCGTCTTGCCCGAGCCGCTGGCACCGAGCAGCGCGATGAACTCGCCCGGCGCGCACTGGAAGCTCACGTCGTCCAGCGCGGCGTGGTCGCCATAGCGATGGCTGACCTGTTCGAATGCGAGGGCCGGTGCCAGGAAGCGGTCGTTCATCGGCGATCGCTCATCGGAACCCGCACACCAGCGCGCTCACTTCAACCGCGCGCGCAGGGCGCCGCTTGCCTGGTCGATCACGGTGACCACCAGCAGCATCACGGCCAGGATGGTGGCGAGCCGTGCGAAGTCGAGCAGGTCCATGCTGTTCTTCAGTTCCTGGCCGATGCCACCGGCGCCGACCACGCCCAGCACCATCGACGCACGCACGTTGAACTCGAACAGGTAGAGCGCGGTGGAGGCGCTGACCGGGGCGAGCTGCGGCACCAGCGCATAGACCAGCGCGGTCGACCGCGTGGCACCGGTGGTGCGCATCGCATCGACCGTATCGAGCGATGCACTTTCCACATGGTCGGCAAACAGCTTGGCTGCACTGCCCCAGGTGTGCAGGGCGACCCCGAGCATGCCGGCGAAGGGTCCCAGCCCGACCGCCGCGACCAGGATCAGCGCGAACACGAACGCGTCGATGCCACGCAGCGAATTGAGGAACCCGCGCACCGGATGGTAGGCCCAGCGCAGCGGCGTGATGTTGCGGCTGGCGAACACCGCGGTGGGCAGGGCGAGCAGCACGGCGATGGTGGTGCCCAGCGCCGCGATCGCGATCGTCTCGGCCGTGCGCAGCAGGATCACCGGCAGTTCGCCGACCGCGGGTGGCCAGGCCTGGCCGATCCAGAACACCAGCTTCGGCAGCCCTTCGATCAGCCGTACCAGGTCGACCCGGGCGAGCCATGCACACAGCGCATAGAAGCCGATGATGCCCGTTGCGACCAGGGTGACCTTCAGCCATCGCCATCGCCCGTGGGCCCGTGCATGGAGCGCGTCGCAGGCAGCGGCCACGTGGGGCGGCACGGAGCGCGCCGGGGAAACAGGTGGCATGGCCGCGTCAGCCCGCCGGCTTCTTCAGGCGGCCGACGGCGATGCCCGCCCGTTCGATCGTCGCGTAGCTCGCATGCGTAGCCGGGCTGAACCCGGTATAGCGTGCCGGCAGCAGCGCCTTCGCCTCGGCCGGGCCGATGGCTGCGAGCGCGGACCGGATGCGTTCGACGTCGGCCGGCGCCATCGCCTTCGATACGGCGATTGCATCGTTCGGCAGGTCGGGCGAGGACCAGACGATGCGCGTCTGGTCGGCGCGGATGCGGCCCGCCGCGATCATCGCATTCCGGTTGCGGTCGAAGTCGGTGGCGAGGTCGACCTGGCCCGAAGCGACGGCCATCTGGTTGCCGGGGTGCGACGCGCCTTCGTTGTACTTCCAGAAAGCCTTCGGATCGATCTTCCACACCTCGCGCGCGAAATAGGTGGGCACCAGCCAGCCCGAGGTCGATCCGGAATCGGCGAACGACATCGACAGGCCGCGCGTGTCGTCCGGGAACTTCGCCACGGGCAGCCCGGGCCGCGCGACGATGATCGCGTTGTACACCGGCCGGTCATCGTAGCGCACCGTGGCGATCGCCTGGCAACCGGACGCATGGTGTGCAAGCACGTAGCCCCACGGGCCCATCCATGCCGCATCGAGGTTGCCGGTGGCCATCGCCACGGCGAGGCCGGCCCAGTCGGTGGTGACGTCGAGCGTGTGCTCCGCCGCGCCCAGCTGTTTCGCGAGATGTGCGAACAGCGGCGCGAACGCGCGGCGCGAATCGTCGGGCGTCGGCAGGAACGGTCCTACCCCGAAGCGCAGGCGCCGCCGCGGCTGGGCCGATGCCCGCTCCGGCAGCGCGACCGCGGGGACGCCGGCGAGCGCGGCGAGGGTGTGCAGGAAGCGGCGGCGGCTGCCGCGAATGACGATCATCTTGTACGTTGGCAGGTCATGGTGGGGTCACGCCGGCTCGACCGGCTGTGCGTCATGATACGTGCGACCCCGGCTGCCGGATGCATCGGGTAGGATGCCCGGGCCATGGAGACCACCGCCGCGCAAGACATCGCCACCGGCCCTGCCGAGCCGACAGCGCCCGGCCGCAGTTGTCCGCTCGCCTATCGCTATCCGCCGGCAGTCTTCGCGCAGGCCGCGAGCATCCACGCGAAGGTGCTGTACGTGGTCGGCGGCCTTTACGGCAATCCGTTTGCAATGGATGCCGTCGAGGCGCTGGCGGCCGCCGAAGCCGAGCCGCCGGTGCTGGTGTTCAACGGCGACTTCCACTGGTTCGACGTCGACCCTGCGACGTTTGCATCGATCGACCGGCGGGTCGCCAGGCATCCCGCGCTGCGCGGCAATGTCGAGACTGAACTGTCCGGCGACGACGACGGTGCGGGTTGCGGCTGTGCCTACCCGGACTCGGTCGGTGCCGAGGATGTCGAGCGATCGAACCGCATCCTCCGGCGTTTGCGCGGCACCGCCCTCGATTACCCGCAGGTGCGCGAGCGGCTCGCCGCCTTGCCGCGGTTCGCGGTCGCCGAAGTCGGCGGGCGGCGCATCGCGGTCGTGCACGGAGACCTGCAGTCGCTCTCCGGCTGGTCGCTGTCGGAAGAAAGCCTGCGCGATCCGCAGAACTGCCGCGCGATGGCCGAGATCGCCCGCAGCGCCGCGATCGACATCGTCGCCAGCACCCATACCTGCCTGCCTGTCGTGCAATGGCTGCGTCCGCGGTCCGGCGCGCCGGTGCTGGCGATCAACAACGGCGCCGCAGGCATGCCGAACTTCCGTGGCGAGTCCGGCGGGCTGATCACGCGCATCTCGGTGCAGCCACCGCCGTTCGCCGTGCGGCATGGCACGCGGATGCCCGGCGCTGCGCAGGACGGCGGCGAGGATATCGAGGACGTCCATGTCCATGCGGCAGACCTGCACTGGCCCGCGCACGCATGGACGCAACGGTTCCTCCAGGAT
>JAIENF010000280.1 GCA_019751575.1 Burkholderiales bacterium | reverse complement strand
AGCCGGTCCTGATCGACAATCGTCCGGGCGCGGGTGGCCTGCTCGGTGCAGGCATCGTCGCCAAGGCGCCCCCGGACGGCTACAACCTGATGATCCACTCGACCTCGTTCACGACCGCCGTGGCGATCCAGTCGAAGGTGCCGTTCGATCCGTTCCGCGACATCGCCCCGGTCACCCGCCTGGGCATGGGCGCGCTGATGATCACCGTCGCCGCCGAGTTCCCGGCGAAGACGATGACCGAACTGCTTGCGCTGGCGCGGGCGAAGCCGGGCTCGCTCAATTACGGGTCGTCGGGCAGCGGGGGCGTCAATCATCTCGCCACCGAGGTGTTGAACCGGATGGCGAAGCTGCAGACCGTGCATGTGCCGTACAAGGGCATCGGTCCTGCGCTGACCGACCTGATGGGTGGCCAGATCCAGTTCCTGCTGTCGGGCATCCCGAACGTGATGCCGCAGGTGAAGTCGGGGCGGGTGCGGGCGCTGGCGGTCTCCACGCCAGCCCGTTCCCCGTTCGTGCCGGATGTGCCGACGATCGCCGAGTCGGGCGTGCCCGGCTATTCGGCCGTCCTGTGGTGGGGGCTGTTCGCCCCCGGCGGCACGCCGAAGCTGATCATCGACCGTCTGAACGCCGAGACGGTGAAGGTCCTGCAGACGGCCGAGATGCGCGACCGGCTGGCGGCGGAAGGCGCGCAGCCGGCCGGCACCACGCCCGAGGAGTTCACCCGCATCGTGCGCGAGGAAATCCTGTTCTGGCGGAAGGTGGCCCGCGATGCGGGCATCAAGCCGGATTGAGCGCGATGGCCGAAGACACCGGGGCCACGGGTGCCGCAGGCACCCATTCGCCGGCAGCGGAACCCGCAGCCCTGAAGCGGCGTGCATTCGATGCGGGTGCCGTCGGCCCGCTGCATGGCGTGCGCGTGCTCGACCTGTCGCGGGTCGTCGCCGGCAACATGGTCAGCCTGGCCCTGGCCGATTTCGGCGCCGAGGTGGTCAAGATCGAGACGCCTGACGGCGATTCGCTGCGCGACTGGCTGGTCGAGGGCGTGCCGACCAACTGGAAGGTCTATGCCCGCAACAAGAAGAGCGTCTGCCTGAACCTGCGCCGGCCGGAGGCGATCGAAGCCCTGCTGTCGATGGTCGAGCAGGCGCACGCGCTGATCGAGAACTTCCGCCCGGGCACACTCGAGAAGATGGGCCTGGGCCTGGATGTCCTGCATGCACGCAACCCGAAGCTGGTGCTGGTGCGCGTCACCGGCTGGGGCCAGGACGGACCGTACCGGCACAAACCCGGCTTCGGCACCCTGGCCGAGGGCATGTCCGGCTTCGCCGCGCTGAACGGCTTCGACGACCGCGAGCCGGTCCTGCCGCCGATGCAGCTCGCCGACTGCACGGCCGGGCTGTATGGTGCCTTCGCGACGATGGTGGCATTGCGCGAGGTCGAAGTGAACGGCGGCGCGGGCCAATCCATCGATGTCTCGCTGTTCGACCCGCTGTTCTCCGTGATGGGGCCGCAGGCCGCCAGTTACCGTGCGAGCGGACGCCTGCGGGCACGCACCGGCAGCCGTTCCACGACCGCCGCGCCGCGCAACGCGTACCGGACCCGGGACGACCGATGGGTCTGCCTGTCCGCCTCCACCCAGGCCATGGCCGAGCGCGTGATGCGCTCGATCGGGCGCGGCGACCTGGTCGACGACCCGCGGTTCCGCACCAATGCGGACCGGCTCCGGAATTCGGCGGAACTCGATTCGGTGATCGGCGGATTCATCGCCGGCATGACGCTGGACGAGAACCTGGCGTTCTTCGACCGGGCGGAAGTGACGGTGGGGCCGATCTACGACATCTCCCAGATCATGCAGGACCCCTACGTGATCGAGCGCGAGGTGCTCGCGGACTATCCCGATGCCGACATGGGGCAGGTGCCGATGCATTGCGTCGTGCCCCGCCTGTCGGCCACGCCGGGCGCGATCAGGCTGCCCGCGCCGGCGCTGGGCGAGCACAATGACGAGGTGCTGGCGGCGGCCGGCTTCGACCCGCAGCGCATCGCCGCGCTGCGCGCCTGCGGTGCGCTTGCAGATCCGCAGCTGAACACTCCGATACCTTGAAAGGGAGAACCCGGATGCATACCCAGGACGACCTGCCGGTCTGGCGATCGCTGCTCTACGTGCCGGTCAACGTCGAGAAGTTCGTCGACAAGGCCCATACCCGCGCGGCCGACGTGATCCAGCTCGACCTGGAAGACGCGGTGCCCCCGGGGGAAAAGGCCAACGCGCGCACCCTGGTCGAGAAGAACGCGGCGCGGGTGCGCAAGGGCGGCTCCGACGTGGTGGTGCGCATCAACCAGCCGCTGTCGCTCGCGGTGCGCGACATCGAGCATTCGATCTGCCCCGATGTCGACGGCCTGGCGATCACCAAGGCGGACAGCGCATCGCATGTGCGCCTGCTCGACGAACTGGTCAGCGAACTCGAATTCAAGCGCGGGATGAAGGTCGGCCACACGAAGTTCATCACCATGATCGAGACGCCGGACGCGTTCCAGCGCATCGACGAGATCCCGCGCGCCTGCCCGCGCGTGGTCGCGATGAACATCGGCGGCGAGGACTTCGCGCTCAACTGCGACATGCTCCCCGACGAGGACGTGCTGCTGCATCCGAAGCAGCGCATGATCATCGCGGCCCGCGCGGCCGGGGTGATGCCGCTGGGGTTCATCGGCACGGTCGCCGACTTCAGCGACTGGGACAAGTTCGCGGCGATGGTGCGCAAGTCGCGCCGCTTCGGCTTCGACGGCGCCGGGTGCATCCATCCGGGGCAGGTCAAGATCGTCAATGCAGAGTACTCGCCGTCGGCTGCAGAGGTCGAGTTCGCACGCAAGGTGATCGAGATGAACGTGAAGTATGCAGCCGAGGGCCGCGGGTCGTTCCAGATCGACGGGAAGATGATCGACATCCCGATCGTGGTGCGCGCCGAGAAGCTGCTGCGCAGGCACGAGAAGATCCGCGCCCGGGAGGCGCGCACGCTGGCGGCGGCATCATGAGCCAGCACATGAACACCGACGAGCAGAAGGAGAAGGCGGTCTCCGACGCGCTGTCGACGCGTGCGCGTTTCGCCGCCCTGAGCCCGGCCGCGCTGCAGGCCGCGGTCGCCGGACTGCTCACCGGCGCGCGCTCGCACAAGATGTGGCTGTCGCGGGAAGTCGACGACGACATGCTGCGCCAGCTGCACGAGATGATGAAGTGGGGTCCGACCAGCGCCAACTGCAGCCCGGCGCGCATCCTGTTCATCCGCAGCCGCGAAGGCAAGGCCCGGCTGATCCCGGCCATGGATGCCGGCAACGTGGCCAAGGTGCGCGAGGCACCGGTGACCGCGGTGATCGCCTACGACACGCTGTTCTACGAACACCTGGCGAAGCTGTTCCCGGCCGGCGACCATGCGACGCACTTCCGTACCCATCCCGACGCGGCGGAGCCATACGCATTGCGCAACAGCACGTTGCAGGGCGCCTGGCTGATCATCGCCGCGCGCGCGCTGGGCCTGGATGTCGGTCCGATGTCGGGCTTCGACAATGCCAAGGTGGACGAAGTGTTCTTCCAGGGCACGTCGTTCAAGTCGAACTTCATGGTCAATCTCGGCTATGGCGATGTCGCGGCACTGCCGCCGCGCCTGCCCAGGCTGTCCTTCGACGAGATGTGCACGCTGCTGTGACGGCCGCGGCGGAGGCGGGCGAGGCGCCGGAAGCAGCGACCGCAAAGACAACGACAATGACAACGACAGCAACAACGCGACAGGGCCCCGGCCCCGAGGAGGCAGCATGCATTCGAAAGCCGCATCAATGATCCGGGCGTCGGCCCGCGCCTTCGCCATCGTGCTGCCGCTGGCCGGGACGGTCGTGGCATCCGAGGCCCGGTCGCAGCCGCAGCCGAGGTCCCAGGCGCAACCGGCGACGCAGCCGCAGGCCTTTCCCTCGCGGCCGCTGCGGCTGGTCGTGGCGTTCCCGCCGGGGGCGACCACCGACACCATCGCGCGGCTGGTGCAGCCCCGGCTGGCCGAGGCATTCGGCCAGCCGGTGGTGATCGACAACCGGGGCGGCGCGGGCGGCAACATCGGCGCGCAGATCGTCGCCAAGTCCGCGCCCGACGGCCACGTGCTGCTCGGCACCAGCGTCGCGTTCGCGGTCAACGTGAGCCTGTTCTCCAAGCCCGGCTTCGCGATCCGCGATTTCGCGCCGGTGGCGATGGCGACACTCACGCCGAACATCCTGTTCGTGCATCCGTCGGTCAAGGCCACCAGCCTGAAGGAACTGCTGGCGCTGGCCCGCACCGAACGCCTGAGCTACGCATCGTCTGGCACCGGTACCACCACCCACCTGGCGGCCGAAGTGCTGTTCCGCCAGCTGAACAATGTCGACATCACCCATGTGCCGCATACGCCCGCGGCCGCGGTGACCGCGGTGCTCGGCGGACAGGTGCCGATCGGCAGCACCTCGATGCCGCCGGCCGTGCCGCTGTCGCAGGCCGGGAAGATCCGGCCGATCGCGGTGACCAGCGCGAAGCGTTCCTCGGCCTTGCCCGACGTGCCGACGGTCGCCGAACTCGGTTATCCCGGCTTCGCCGACTACACCTGGATTGCATTCCTCGCGCCGGCCGGCACGCCGGTGGCAGTGGTCAACCGGCTGAACGCAGAAATCAACCGGGCATTGAACGCGCCGGACGTGCGTGAACGGATGAACGCGCTGGCGATCGAACCGACGCCGATGACCGCCGGCGAGTTCGACAAGGTGCTGCGCAGCGACGTGGAGCGTTACGCGCGGATCGTCAAGCAACTCGGCCTGAAGGCCGATTGAACCCGGGAGGCCGCAGATGCAGGGCATCGACCGCAACACCCTTACCGATGCCGTCCTCGCGTCGTTCGAAGGCGCCGGCGATCCTCGCCTGAAGGAAGTGGTCGGCGCGCTGGTGCGCCACCTGCATGCGTTCGCGCGCGAGGTCGAACTGCGCCCCGAGGAATGGCGGGCCGGCATCGCCTTCCTGACGGCTGCGGCGGCGATCACCGACGAGAAGCGCAACGAGTTCGTGCTGACCTCCGACATCCTCGGCCTCACCTCGCTGACCGACCTGCTGCAGAGCGTGCCGGGCGCGACCGAACGCAGCGTGCTCGGGCCGTTCCATGCAGAAGGGTCGCCGGAACTGCCGGTCGGCGGCGACCTGATCCGCGAGAACGCCGGCGAGCCGGTGCTGGTGCGCGGCCGCGTGCTCGACCTCGATGGCCGTCCGGTGCAGGGTGTGACCATCGATTTCTGGCAGACCAATGCGCTTGGCCACTACTGGCAGCAGGATCCGACCCAGCGGCCCGACAACCTGCGCTTCCGGATGCCGCTCGGCGACGACGGCGTGTATGCCTTCACCACCGTGCGTCCGGCGCCGTATACCGTGCCTTACGACGGTCCGGTGGGCGGACTGCTGCGGGCCGGTGGCCGGCACGCCTGGCGCCCTGCGCACTTCCATTTCCGGGTGCTCGCCGCGGGGCATGCGCCGCTGACCACCGAACTGTTCCCCGCCGACGACCCGTACATCGACCATGACGCGGTGTTCGGTGTGCGTGCCTCGCTGGCGGTGCCGTTCGTGCGTCGCGACGCACCGGACGAGGCCTCGCGGTACCGGTTGCCGAATCCGTTCAGCCTGGTCGAGTTCGACTTCAGGATGTCCCCCGCGCGTTGAGCGGGCCGCCGCCCCAGGCTGAGCCGGGTCCGGCCGTCGCGCCGAAGCGGCCGGGCAATGCCGAGGGGTACGATGAACGCATCGGCCCGCTGCTGCGCCAGTCCTGGCCGACGACGCTGGTCGGTTTCGCGCAGGGCGGTGCGTTGATCGCCGAGACTGCGCTGGTCGGGCGGCTCGGGACCGAGGCGCTCGCGGCCTACGCGCTGGTGCTGCCCTTCGCGCTGCTGATGAGCATGATGTCCACCGGGGCGATGGGTGGCGGCGTGAGCGCTGCGGTCGCGCGCACCCTGGGGGCCGGCCGGCGGGACGAGGCAGCCGCGTTGATCCGGCATGCACTGCTGATCGGCGGCGGGCTCGGCCTGCTGTTCTGCCTGCTGATGCAGGGGGCCGGACACGCGCTGTTCCATGCGATCGGCGCCCGCGGCGCGGTGCTCGAGATGGCGGTGCTGTACGCGAGCGTGCTGTTCCTCGGGGTTCCGCTGCTCTGGCTGGTGGCGACGCTGGCCTCGGTGCTTCGAGGTGCGGGCGTGATGGCGATGCCGGGGAAGGTGATCGCCATCGCGTGGATCGTCGAGCCGCTGCTCGGCGCGGCGCTGATGTTCGGCGCCGGCCCGTTGCCGGCGCTGGGCCTCATCGGGGTACCGGTCGCCTACTGCATCGTGTTCGGGGTGGCGGCCGGGCTGCTGCTGCGCAGCGTGGTGGCCGGCGGCTGCGGATTCGCGCCGCGCCTCCTGGGGCCGCTGCGTTCCGGACTGTTCATGCGCATCCTGTCGGTCGGCGCGGTCGCCTCGGCGATGGCCGTGCTCGCGGTGCTGACCACGGTGGCCGTGACCGCGTCGATCGCCGGTTTCGGCCCGGCCGCGATCGCCGGGTATGGCATCGCCGCGCGGCTCGAGTTCCTGATGGTTCCGTTGTCGTTCGGCATCGGTGCGACCCTCACCCAGCAGGTCGGTCGCCGCGTGGGCGCCGGGGAATGGAACCGCGCGCGCGTCCTGGCCTGGCGCGGCGGCTGGCTGGTGTGCGCGGCCTGCGGCGCGATCGGCGTCGCGGCGGCGCTGTTCCCGGACGCGTGGATCGGCCTGTTCACCGCCGACCCCGCCGTGGCGGATGTCGCACGCCTCGCGCTGCGCATCATCGGCCCGGCCTATGCGCTGCTCGGCCTTGGCATGGCGCTCTACTTCGCCAGCCAGGGCGCGGGACGGATGCGCTGGCCGTTCGCCGCGGCGCTGGCGCGTTTCGCCTGCGCTGCGGGAGGGGGCGCGCTCGCGGCCGGTCCGAACGGCTACGGCACCGGCTGGGGAGCAGGCCGCTACATCGCCGAGCGCGTCGCGC
>JAIENF010000456.1 GCA_019751575.1 Burkholderiales bacterium | reverse complement strand
TGAGTATCGTTTCGTATTCTTCATGGCCCCATCTTCTCAAAGATTGGAGCCTCCGCAAAACCCGGGGCGATTCAGATGAGGTCCTGGCCGCCGCTGTTGCGAACGCGCATACGATGCAACCCCAGCCGCCACCTCCGGTACCACCTCGATCATCGATGCGTCGAGCCCCGCGGGCGCGAACGTGTGGGCGCGTGCATCGTCGACACATTTCGCCACCTGATCTAACTCCAGGGGCGATGCCGCGGCTCCCAGGTGCCAGGCCGCACGCGCGACAGCGCGAAACGCAGATTGAATCTCAACTGCGTCGAAGTCGCGGGCGGGAATTCCCAGATTCATTGACCATGTCACGTCCCGATCGCCGAATCTAGGACGGGCCGCCCGGTCACACCACACTTTTGTCTGGCGGATGACCGACGCGAGATAGGCTGTAGCGAGATCTACCGGCCGGTAAGCCCGGACAGACCCAACCATCGCCACTTGCGACACCCACGGTGCGCGCATCAGGCGCGCTTTCAAGTCCTCAACCCAGCCGCCAGCGCCCATGGCGTCCCGGGACGTCGCCCCATTCGGGGCGACCCAAAGACGCGTGGGCGCCAGATAAACCTCGGCGCAACCGGCCAGTCGCCCGAGCGGTACAGCGAACGCTGGCCCGGAGGGCAGGGCCTGGATCACGGCCTTGGTGGCCGAGGTGCCGAAATCCAGTCCAAGGCACAGGTCCAGCACAGGCGGCTTCGGAGGTGGTGCCGCTCGCGGCCCATTTGCCCGAGACGGAGGCGGTTCGTTAGCGGCAGCCCCGGGCCCCAGGTGCCCACCTGCCTTCAGCCGTTCGAGCTTGTCCTTCCAGTCCGGCATGATCCCAGCGCTCCCGAAAACCGACGTTTCAATGCACTTCGATGATCCCCACGCAGATCAGTTCAGAACGCGCGCGCACTTCCCTGCCGGATTCAATCCGCAACCGACGGATCTCCACCCGCTCCTGCAATTTGGCGATCCGGCCATCGGTCGCTTTTGCGAGGCTGCGCCGGCTCGCCATCAAGAGGCGCTGTCGGATGTCCTCGAGCTTGCGCACCTGGTTGTCCAGGTGACGATCCAGCGCTGCGATCTGAACGTTGACTCGGTCGACATTCTCGTCAGTTGTCCGCTGCACGAACGCCTCGTAGCGCCCATTGGAGTCCCCATACAGTCCGACCACCGTGTCGGCTGCGTACTCGAGGTCAACGCCGACGCCATGCTTCGCCTCCAGCCATTCCATCCCCTCGGCCAGCGCCACCCCGACCAGCCGTTCTGCTGCCTCGTCGGCGAGCGGAAGAGCGTCCACGCCGAGCGGTGCCGCGGCATAGTGCAACTGATCCTTCGGCTGGAGGGCCTGCACCGTCCAATGAAACACCGCAAACCCATACTGCCCCGGCGTCACGCCCGATCCCCCCGCCCCCGCGTCTATGCGTGCGGCGATTGCGGGCCAGAAAGGGCGGTCGCCCCGTTCGATCTGCAGCCGCAAGTTCGCACTCACGAATCGCACGAGCGGATGTAGCTGTCCCAGCAACTCGACCGTTCGCGTACCGGGCCGCGCGACCCGATTCTCGAACCGGCAACGCAAGGCGCCGCTGGCGGGCCGATGCAAGGCGGTGAACCGCTGCAACCGATTGCGCTCCACGAACTGACCGAGTTCCGCCTTGGCCTTGGCAGACAGCTCGACATCGTAGACGCCGCTGCCTGGCTCGAGCTGCACGAAACGAGAGCCGGGATAGCGCTCATGCAGGTAGTCGACCACGTAGTTCTCGATATCGCTACCAGTGATCAAGCGCTTTAACTCGCGTGCGGCCTTCACCTGATTCAAGATGTAGTCGCCGTAGGCGACCAGGTTGGCCGCATTGGCCTCGAGCTGCTCCTCCTGATGGCGGATGTTCTCGAGGACCTGCGCCGCACGCTCGATCGCCTCGTCTTCCTGTGCCGAAGTGAGCTTGCCGGCGAGCAGTCCCAGCGTGAGTTTCTGCACCTGCTGGCCCAGGATCTCTTCCAGACCGCCGAGGGCCCGCTGGAAGATCTGCAGTCGGACATACAGCCGCAGATAGATGCGGTCGTCGATCGTCCCCTGGTAAAACAGATTCCAGATGGTGATCTTCTTCGCCGCCTGGCCTAGGCGGTCCAAGCGGCCGATCCGCTGCTCCACCCGCATCGGATTCCAGGGCAGGTCGTAGTTGATCAGCACACGGCAGAACTGGAGGTCGATGCCTTCGCTCCCGACCTCCGAGGACAGCAAGATGCGCGGTCCGTCGGCATCCCGGAATCGGTCTAACACGCCCGACTTGTCCAGTCCCGAACTGCCCGATAGCACGACCGCTTCGATCCCGCGCGCAGCGAGACGGTCGAATAGGTAGCCCAGGGTCGCCCGGAAATAGGAGAAGACGACGAGCTTCTCCCCCGGGTAGGTGGCCAGGAACTGCCGAACGATTGTCTCGAAACGCGCGTACTTGCTGTCGTTGCGTTCCAGTTCGTCCAGGTCAGCCAGCCGCGCGACGCGACGAACGATCTCGCCTACCAGCGGGCCGGGTCGGTCATCTTCATCCGATTGGTAACCCAGATCTTCGTAAAGTTCGTCGGTATTGGCCTCCATCGACGAAGACGAAGACGCACACTTCGACTGCCAGTGGCGCAACGCAGCCGGCATCGAGCTGGAAATCTGGCGCTGCGGCATGCAGACCAGGAAGGCCTCCACGCCCCCCACCCGCTCGGCATAGTCCCGCACCGTCTGTGTGACCAGCGCATAGAACTCGGCCTCGACCGACGTCATCGGGACCGGCTCCGCGATCGCCTCGCGCTGCACCACCCACTCGGTCACTTCCCGCTTGCGTGTCCGCGAGACGACATGCCCAAGCAGATTGAGCGTCTCGAGCCGCCAGGCAGCATCGGCGCGCGCGCCCCGGTCAGCCAACAGGTCAGGGCTGCCTTCGACCTCCTCGATGAGCGCGCGGAGCTGCCGACTGTCCGCCAGCAGGTAATGCTCCGACGCCCCCCTCAGCACGTCCAGCAGCAACCCGCGGTCCGCCTGCGGCGAGAGCACTAGATCGCGTGCCTGCACCAGTGGCGCATTGGCTGCGAGTACCTCGTCAAACACCCGCGGATCGTTGAACGTATCCTCATCCAGGAGGTTGAGCTGGTAGTAGAGATCCTCGCTGCGCAGATGCACTGGCGTGGCCGAAAGCAGCAGCGCATGCTCTGACACCGACTTCAGAAGGCGCCCTATGGCCGCATTCATGCTCTCCGGATTGCGCAGGTAGTGCGCCTCGTCGATCACCAACAGGTCGATCAGAGGCTCGGCCTCTGCCTGTGCGCGCAACAACAACGCTAGGCGGGTACCGGCGTGCGTCGTATCCTCTTCGAGGTCCGCCCAGCCACGCCGCGGCCGCAAGCCCTGCAGACTGCCGATCAACGCAAACCCGCGGGCCTGTCCCTCTACGACCCCGGCTTGGAGTACTTCGAGCGTACGCTTCGCATCGGCGATCTCCGCCTCCACGCCGAACCGGTCATAGAGTTCCGCCTTCCACTTCGCCTGCAACACCGCCGGACAAAGCACGACCAGCCGCTGCGCATCGTAGCGGCTGCGCAGCTCGGTCCATACCAACCCGGCCTCGATGGTCTTTCCGAGACCGACCTCATCGGCGATCAGCAACCCGTTCGCCGGCGAATTGAGCAGCTTCAGCACCGGCTTGAACTGATGCGGGTAGTAGTCGGTGTTCGTGGTCTCCATGCTGTAGACCACGTTGGCCAACCGGCCGCTCAGTCGCACATGAGTCAACTGCCGGCGCAACGCCGATACCCCGGCCACCTGCCCATCGGCCAGCAGTTCGAGTGGATCGGCGAGCGTCTCCGACTCCGGCTCAAGCTGTTCCTCGGGGATCCAACTGGGCACATCCGGAAACCGAACCAGCCAAAGCGTGAGCGGCCCCTTCGGCCGCGCCTTCACCAGCACGCCACTGCGGCTGGGGTCGGTTTTCAGGCGAACTTGGTCACCCGGGTTCATCTGGCCCCTCGGCGCTTCGCTACTGCGTGTATCGGATCCATAGGCTTACTGAGCCCGGGGTGCCTGCAAGAAGTGCCCTGCCCGCTGGTGGCGATTCCGATTGCGAGCGAAAGTACTATATCGTGCAACGCGGCTCGCTGTATGGCTCGATCGGAAAGCGGTCAGGACCAAGGCGCACCCACGCTATGGCGATGCATGATGCGGCAACTATGGAACCTGGAGGAACTCATTCAGTCGCTGGCTCACCCGAGCGCGACGCTGCGCCAGGAACGTCTTGTATGCAACAGCATCGAGCAAAGAAACGTCCGTCGGAATGCACTGCGAGTCGAATGCCGCCGTCCCTGCCTGCTCCAGCAATGCCGGGAAGTACTCGTTCGGGGCCTTATCGCTGATCTGTCGATTGGTCTTGCCTCCAATGAAGGCAAGGTTCGCGATATCGTCCGCCTCCCGTACAGCATAGCTTCGCTTGAGAACGGCTTTCGGGAAGATGTGGTGAAACTGAAGCCGATGCTGCGCACCTCGGTGATCGAGGGCGATCGCAAGATTGGATTGCCAGTCCTTTGCACCGGCCGCGCGGAATGCCAGGAACATTGTCTTGAACAAGGCGCTGCGCTGATTGCGCCCCTCCAACTCCTCGGGGGCGATGTCAAGACGGCCCACCTGTAGACGTAGGCGATCGAGCAAGGCCTCTGCCCCGCCGTTCTGGCGCAGTGTCGCCAGATCCTGGTCCAGAAGTGTTTCGCTGGACCCGCGCGAGTATCGGCCCTTGGCATTCGCCAAGAGCACCCAGTGGCGAAGCCCCTTTGCCTCCTCGGCCGTAATCTGATAGCCGCGTTTGTGCCCGTAATAACCGAGCGTGACGACAATGAAGGGAGACGAAAGTAATGCCGGACTGTCGATGCCAACATTGCTCCGCAGGAAGTTCAGGGCGAACTCCATCCCCGCAACGCTCTGCGCCCACCCCTGCTTTAACGTCTCGTCGGGAAGACTTCCGACCGTCAGGAAGCGTGACTGACCCGTCGCGAAGGCCACAAGATTCTTCAGATGAATGCCGAGATCGAGGTCAAAGCCAGCGCGTTCGCAGGTCTGCTGGAAGGCCTGGAAAGTCTTCAACGCTCCACGCCACTTCGCCGTGATCTGTGCAAGCGCCAGGTCTGAACTGCGAAGCTTCGCGCCCAGGGAGTTGACCCGCACAAAGATCTCCGTCACCTCGTCGTACGATAACGAGCGCTCCAAGATGTCCATTCGATAAACGTATTTGCGTATGCCGCGCAGGCGCGCGAGACGCTGGCTGTACTTCTGATAACGCGGATCGCTGATTTTCTCGATACCTGCCCGCGCGAGGAAGGGGGCGTCCTCGTCGATTCTGAACACCTCCGTCACCTTTACCCAATGAGGCAGTTGCTCCAGCTTCCTTGTCGCGACGACGAAGGTCATCCGGTCGAACCGCCGCTGCAACTCGTCCTCGCTCGAGTCCGCTTCGTCGTCGGCCAGTTCTTCACCGTCCTCGTCGTCGCCCTCTTCGTCTACCTCGGTTACTACCGAAAGCTCCTCGGGGTGATCGAGATTGAACAACAGCTCGATCGGACGCTGTCGCCCGCGCACGGTCACTGGTTCGCCGCGAATCACTGCCGACAGTGACGTGAGCCGCTGCTGTCCGTCGAGCAGCAGACGCGTGCTCTGATACGGATTGCGCTGTTGAGCCACCGCGAAGTCCTGCAGGGGAACGGTTTCATCGGTCTCCCACAGAAGGATCGCCCCGGATGGGTATCCGCGATACAGGGAATCGAGCAGGTCCCGCACGCGGGTCGAACGCCAGACGTAGCGACGCTGCATTTCCGGCAGGCGCAGTTCGCCACGCTCGATCATCCCGACCAGCTCTTCCACCGTGGCTTCCGCTTTAGCCAATGCTTGCTCCCCTCACTCGCGTGGCCGTCATCGGCCGGTCCTAGTGCACACGCGCTGCGAACCCGAGCATCGTTTCGACCTGACCAGCAGCACGCATGAGACTTCACCTATCCAGGTGTCCGAAGTTTTGGGGTCTGCTCTGGGATAGCCACAAGCACCAAAACTACTATTCCGTAAGTGACTTCAACAACGCATCTCGCCCATCCTGATAAAATTCAATGTCAAGCTTCGTGGCCATTTCGTCCGAGAGATCGAACAACTGGCGTCGGCAGCCCACCGGAAGCAACAGTGACTTGGCGCCCTTCTCCACTGCCAGTTCGGCTAGCGATACTGCATTGTGAATAGTCTCGATAGTGCCGCCGACCGTAACCTCGCCAGCGACGATCAACCCCCCCCGAACTGACTTTCGCAGCAATGCACTGCACAGTGCGATCAAGGACGCTACACCCGTCTTAGCACCGGACTTGGCCGCATCAAACGCGCGTAGTTGAACTGAGAATTCATGTGCGCGCGGGTCTCGATCGCCCACCAAACTCATCGCCCTAGCATAGAGGTTCTGCTCCGCGCACCGGATTGATTCCTGAAAGGCCTGGGGCACAGGCTTGTTAAGAACACGAAGACCGCTTCCTGGCCCCTCGGTGATCTCCAGGCGGAACAGGCCCGGGTGTTCGTCCTGGCCGCCAGGGCTCAACGTCCAGATCTGCCCGGCCTCGAGCGGCTCATCGCCGATGCCGCCCTGGCTTTGCAGCTCAGGCGTAGAGACGAACTTCTCAACGCCATCGGCTCCCAAGGTGTAACTGAAATGCGTGTTGCGGAACTCAGCTGCTCCAATGCGCTTCTGTTGCTCCTTCACGCGCCGCCGCACCTCCAGCGCCAAGCGCACGGCCCATTCCAGGTCTTCATCGGACACTGCCGCTTCAACGCTCGGCGACATCAGCTTCAACAGCCCGCTGGCGGTCTTGTTGACGCCATTGATGTCGCGCCCAGACAGTGCCCCGCCGAAGAACACCCTGCCCTGCATAGCTGCTACCCGACTTTGGCTTCGCAGATGCGTAAAGCATTCAGACAGGAAGTCACTCACCAGCCC
>JAIENF010000090.1 GCA_019751575.1 Burkholderiales bacterium | reverse complement strand
CCTGCGTACATCACGCACACCCGGTCGGCGAGGCCGGCGACCACCGACAGGTCATGGGTGATCCAGACGAGGGCCGTGCCCGACTCGCGCACCAGCGCCTGCATCTCGTGCAGGATCTGTCCCTGGATGGTGACGTCGAGCGCGGTCGTCGGCTCGTCGGCGATGATCAGGTCGGGGCGGTTGACCAGCGCGATCGCGATCGCCACCCGCTGCCGCATGCCGCCGGAGAGCTGGTGGGGATACGCGAGCAGGCGTTCGTCGGGCGCCGCGATGCCGACCTGCACCAGCGCCGCGCGGGCGCGCTCGCGCGCCTGTGCCGTGCCGGTCGCTTCGTGCGCGGTGACCGCCTCGATCATCTGGGTGTCGATGCGCAGCACCGGGTTCAGCGTCATCATCGGATCCTGGAAGATCATCGCGATGCGCTTGCCGCGGATCGCGCGCCGGGCGCGCTCGTCGAGCGCGGCCAGGTCGACGCCGTCGAGCAGCACCCGCCCGCCGAGGATGCGCCCCGGTGGATCCACCAGGCCGAGGATCGAGAAGCCGGTGACGCTCTTGCCCGATCCGGATTCGCCGACCAGCCCCAGGATCTCGCCGCGGTCGAGTCTGAAGTCGACGCCGTCGACGGCATGCAGCATGCCGCTGCGCGACGGGAAGCCGGTACGCAGGCCTTCGACCTGGAGCAGCGGTGCAGGTCCGGGTGCGTCCGCCGCACTCATCGCGACAGCCTCGGGTTGAGCACGTCGCGCAGGTGGTCGCCCACCAGGTTGATCGCGACGATGGTCAGCACCAGCGCGACGCCGGGGAAGAAGCTGATCCAGTACTTGCCCGACAGGAGCTGGGTGTAGCCGTTGGCGATCAGCAGCCCGAGCGAGGGCGAGGTGATCGGCATGCCCAGTCCCAGGAAGGACAGCGTGGCTTCCAGCGCGATCGCATGCGCGACCTGCACGGTGGCGATCACGATCAGCGGCGGCAGGCAGTTGGGCAGCAGGTGGCGCAGCACGATGCGCGCGGGCGAGAGCGCCAGGCAGCGCGCCGCCTCGATGTATTCCCGGTTGCGTTCGACCAGCGCGCTGCCGCGCACGGTGCGCGCGTAGTAGGCCCACTGCACGATGACCAGCGCCATCACCACCTTGTCGACGCCCTGGCCGAGCACCGCCAGCAGCACCAGCGCGACCAGGATCGCCGGGAACGACAGCTGCAGGTCGACGATGCGCATCATCAGTGCATCGAAGCGCCCGCCGATCCAGGCCGAGGCAAGGCCGACCATCGAGCCGAAGGCCATCGCCACGACGGTGGCGAGCACGCCGACGCCGAGGCTGATGCGCAGCCCGTACAGGATCGCGCTCCACAGGTCCCGGCCCTGTTCGTCCGAGCCGAGCACGAAGGTGTTGCCCGACGCGCCCTTCGCGCCGGGCTCCAGCTTCGAATCCATGATGTCGAGCTGGGACAGGTCGTAGGGATCCTGCGGCGAGAGCAGCGGTGCGAACAGCGCGGCGAACAGGATCGCGGCGAGCAGCACCGCGGCGGCCAGTGCGACGCGGCTGGCGGCGAAGTCGGCGAGGAAGCGGCGCAGCGGAGACTGGACCGCCGCACTCATCGCGCGCCCCCCGAATCGGCCAGCCGGATGCGCGGGTCGAGCAGCGAATAGAGCACGTCGACCACCAGGTTGATCAGCACGAACATCAGCACGATCAGCAGCACGTAGGCGACGATCACCGGCCGGTCGAGCTGGTTGATCGAATCGATCAGCAGCTTGCCCATGCCCGGCCAGGCGAAGATGCTCTCGGTGACGACCGCGAACGCGATCACCGAGCCGAACTCCAGGCCGACGATGGTGACGATCGGGATCATGATGTTCTTCAGCACATGCACGCCGATGATCCGGGAATCCGACAACCCCTTGGCGCGGGCGAAGCGGATGTAGTCCTGCACCATCACCTCGCGCGTGCCGGCACGGGTCAGGCGGATGAGCAGCGCGAGGTTGAACAGCGCCAGGTTGGTCGCGGGCAGCAGCAGGTGGCTCCAGCCGTCCAGCGTGAGGAAGGACACCGGCACGCCGAACAGGTCCACGGTGTCGCCGCGGCCGGTCGGCGGCAGCCAGCCGAGCCAGACCGAGAACACCATGATCAGCATCAGCCCGACCCAGAACGTCGGCAGGCTGAAGCCGAGGATCGAGCCCGCCATGATGCCCTTGGCCACCTTCGACTCCGGTCGCAGGCCGGCGTACAGCCCGAGCGGGATGCCGAACACGATCGCGATCACCATCGAGGCGGCCGCCAGCTCCAGCGTCGCCGGCATGCGCTGGAAGATCAGCTCGAGCGCCGGGATGCCGGTGGAGAACGACACGCCCAGGTCGCCGGACAGTGCGCCGGACAAGAAGTGCCAGTACTGGAGGTGCAGCGGCTGGTCGAGGCCGAGTTCGGCGATCGCGCGCGCGATGTCCTGCTGGTCGGCGTTCGGGTTGACGAGGATATCCACCGGGTTGCCGATCGCATACACGCCGAAGAACACCAGCAGCGACATGACGAACAGCACGCCCGTGCTCTGCATCAGGCGGCGGAGGATGAAGGCGAGCACGGGCGGGGGCGGCCTTGCGCGAGGGGGGGTTACTTCTCGAGCCTGAACTCGTGCGCCCAGGTGGCCTCGTCGGTACGCGCGGTGTAGCCGAGCCCGCGGCGCATGCCCCAGACGCCGACCTGGTGGTACAGCGGGATCAGCCCGACATCGGCCATGGCGGCTTCGGTGGCCGCCTGGAACAGCTTCTCGCGGGCCGTGTCGTTCAGCGTGGCGAGGCCCTTTTCGGTGAGCTGGTCGACCTTCGCATTCGAGTACCGGCCGCGGTTGGACACGCCCAGGCCTTTTTCCTTGTCGAACGTGGCCAGCAGCGAGCGCAGCGAGGAAGAGGCTTCGCCGGTGGCCGCGGCCCAGCCGACGAGCGTGAAGCTGAAATCGAGGTTGTTCGCCCGGCTGAAGAACACCGCCGAGGGCATCGCCTCGACGCGGGTTCGGATGCCGACCTTCGACAGCATGCCGGCCACCGCCTGCGCGACCTGCTCGTCGTTCACGTAGCGGTCGTTGGGCGCATGCAGCGTGATCGTGAAGCCGTCCGGGTAGCCCGCTTCGGCGAGCAGCTTGCGTGCGCCATCCGGGTCGTAGGCCGGCGGCCGGATGCCCGGCACGTAACCGAACAGTCCGGGCGGCAGCAGCTGGCCGGTCGGCACGGCCGCGCCGTCCATCACCTTGTCGGCGATCGCCTGCCGGTTCACCGCCATCGACATCGCGCGCCGCACGCGCACGTCCTTCAGCGGGTTCTTCTCGAGTGGCTTGCCGGCGGCATCGGCCACGAACGGCGATCGGTCGCGCGCGCTGTCCATGTGCAGGTAGATGAACCGGTTCGAGACGCCGCGCGCCAGCGTCAGTTCCTTGTTGAGGGACAGGCGGGCGATGTCTGCCGTGGGCACGTTCTCGATCGCGCGCACGTCGCCGGCGAGCAGTGCCGCGACCCGGGTCGGGTCCTTCGCGATGATGCGCAGCGTCACCCGCTCCCAGGCGGGCTTCGCGCCCCAGTAGCCGTCGTTGCGCGCAAGTTCGATGCGGTCGTCCGGTTGCCAGCGCACGAAGCGCCAGGGTCCGGTGCCGTTGACCGCACGGCCGGCGTTGAAGTCTTCGGTGCTCGCCTTTTCGTGCTTCGCCGAGATCACGTAGATGGTGGACAGGTCGTTCGGCAGCAGCGGGTAGGGCGTCTTCGTGCGCACCCGGATGGTGAACGGATCGACCACCTGCACGTCTGCGATCTGCCGGGTGTAGATGCCGAAGGAGGACGGGCTCTTCGGCACGTTCGGCGCCCGGCGCAGCGAGGCGACGACGTCGGCCGCGGTGAACTCGGAGCCGTCATGGAAGCGCACGCCCTTGCGCAGCCGGAACTCCCAGGTCAGGTCGTCCAGGGTGCGCCAGGACTCGGCGAGGCCGGGTCGCAACCGGTAGCTTCCGTCCTTCGCGACCAGCGTCTCGTACAGGTGCTCCATCACGTTGTTGTTCGGCGACAGGTTGTGGAAATGCGGGTCCATCGAGGTGACGGCCGAGGACAGCCCGATCGACAGTTCCTGTGCGCGTGCGGGCGCCGGCGGCGAGGCGACGAAGGCGACGGCTGCCGCCAGCAGCAGGGCGGCAGTTGCGGTCATGCGGCGCATCGATGGCATCGGTCGGTCCCCTTGTGGTCGAGGCTTGCAGGATAGCCGAACGCCCGGCTCAACCGAAGCACGCAGCGTCCGTGCGCGGGCGCCGCGCGCGCAGGTCCGTACAGCCGGGGCCGGTTTGACGGCCCGTTGCGGGCTGCCTATCCTGTCCGTCGATACCGGAGCGACACCATGAATGCCCACCCATCGCGCCCCTCGGACGCGTCGATCGAGATGATCCGCCAGCTGATCGGCTTTCCGACCACCAGCCGCGATTCGAACCTCGAGCTGATCCATTTCGTCCGCGACTACCTGAAGTTCAATGGCGTGGCCGATGTGCGCCTGACCTTCGACGACGACCGTCGCAAGGCCAACCTGTTCGCCACTTTCGGCCCGCGTGCGCCGGACGGTCGTGGCGGGCTGGTGCTGTCCGGCCACACCGACGTGGTGCCGGTCGAAGGCCAGCCCTGGGACTCCGATCCGTTCACCATGGTCGAGCGCGATGGCCGGCTGTACGGCCGGGGGGCGTCGGACATGAAGGGATTCGTCGGCGTCGTGCTGTCGAAGCTGCCGTCCTTCATGGCGCGCGACCTGAAGTCGCCGGTCCACTTCGCGTTCTCCTACGACGAAGAGATCGGTTGCATCGGCGTGCGCCGGCTGATCGCCGACCTCGCCGATGCCGGCGTGAAGCCCTCGGCCTGCATGGTCGGCGAACCCACGCTGATGCGCCCGATCGTCGCGCACAAGGGCAAGCACTCCTGGCGCTGCAAGGTACATGGCCACGCCTCGCACTCGGCCTACGCGCCGCAGGGCGTGAATGCGGTCGAGGCGGCCTGCGAGATCGTCGCCTTCCTGAAGGCCCTGCAGCGGAAGTTCCGCGACGAGGGGCCGTACCTGCCCGAGTTCGATGTTCCGCACACGACCGTGCATACCGGCGTGATCCGCGGCGGCACGCAGCTCAATATCGTGCCCCACGAATGCACGTTCGACTTCGAGTTCCGGTTCCTGCCCGGTGCGGATCCCGATGCACTGTTCGACGCCGTGAAGGGCTACGCCGAGGGCACGCTGCTGCCCGAGATGCACCGGGTGCAGCCCGGTACCGGTTTCACCTGGGAGCTGCTGTCGTCCATGCCGGGGCTCAACGTCGATGCCGACGACGAGATCGTGAAGCTCGCCCGTGCCTTGTCTGGATTGTCCGATACCGGACGAGTGTCGTATGGCACCGAGGCCGGACTGTTCGAACAGGCAGGCATCCCTTCGGTGATCTGCGGGCCGGGCAGCATCGAGCAGGCGCACAAGCCCAACGAGTGGGTCGCGCTTGACCAGATCGCGCAATGTGAGAAATTCATCGATGGAGTGATCGACCGGGTATCAGCCTGAGTCAGCCCGAGGACATGCTGGTGTCCCGCCCTTCACGGCGGCACGGCATTTGCATTGCAACCGGGCATTGCAGCACAGGAGGGCGGCGTTACGCGGGCCGCCGTCCTGCCAAGGCACGACAAGCGCCCCGAAACAGGGCGCGAGCACCACTGGCGTGCACCCCGCAGATGCGCTAGGGTGCAGGCCGCCGCGAGACCCTTCCTTCTGTAGCCCGGAGATTCCATGTCGCACGACCCTGTCCGTTCCCCGTCCCGTCCAGATGCCACCCGTCGCCGTATCGTGGGCGGTGCTGCGGCGGCCGGCGCCGTTGCCCTCGTTTCGCCGTTCGCGAATGTCCACGCGCAGACGCCGCGCAAGGTTTCGATGACGCTGCCGTGGATCGTCAACGGATCCAACTTCTGGCCGGTGATCGGGCGTAACCGCGGTTACTTCAAGAGCCGGGGCATCGACCTCGAGATCTCGCGCGGCTTCGGTTCGCCGGCGGCCACCCAGTCCGTTGCCAACGGCAAGTTCGACTTCGGCTTCGTGTTCACGCCCGGCATCGTCGTCAATGCGGCGCGAGGCCTGTTCACCACCGCGGTCGCAACCGTCGGCTACGACTCCCTGATGGGCGTGGCCGTTCCCGAGAATTCGCCGATCCGCAAGCCCGCGGACCTCGAGGGCCGTACCGTCGGCATGGTGCTGACCTCGGCCGAAGCGCCGTTCTTCAACGCCTGGCTCGACCGCAACAAGGTCGATGGCAAGAAGATCACCCGGCAGACGCTCGACAGCCAGTTGATCGAGCGCGCGCTGATCAACAAGCAGGTCGACGCGATCACCTGCATCGGTACCTCCAGCCTGCCGCTGTTCCAGTCGCTGGGTTTCGACACCCGCTTCATGGGCTGGGCGCAGACCGGTCTCGACTTCTACTCGGGCCAGCTGATCTGCCGGCCGGAGACGGTCGAGAAGGACGCGCCCTTCGTGCAGGCGATGGTCGATGCCTTCATCGAATCGGTGGTGTTCACGCTGCGCAACCCCGAGGAAGCGATCGACATCATCGTGCGCGAGCAGCCCGAGATCGCCGCGGTGAAGACCGGCCGCGAGAACTTCGCGCTGGCGCAGGCACTGGCCCACCACACCATGGTCGCCGACGAGGCGATCAAGGGCGGGCTCGGGTTCGCCGACATGAAGAAGGTGCAGGGCATGGTCGAGGCCACGCTGAAGTTCGCGGTCAGCGACGGCAAGCCGTTCACGGCCGAGCAGATCGTGACCAACCGCTTTGCCGGTCGCACGAAGCTGTCCGGGACGGAATGGGACGCCATCCGGCGCAACACCGAGAAGGTCCGCAAGCTGCTGACCTCCTGAGCCGGCGATGCCGTCCGCATCCGCCCTGAACGCGCCGGCCGACGCAGCCACCCTGGCGGCTGCCCAGGCCGCCTCCGTGTCTGCCGCCCGGCGCCGCGCCGGGCTGCTC
>JAIENF010000221.1 GCA_019751575.1 Burkholderiales bacterium | reverse complement strand
GCTTCTTCCTCCTGCTTCAGGCGCAGGGCCTCGCCGGTGAGCACCGCTTCGCTCTTCTTGACCGTGATGCCGCGCGCGTTGAGTTCGCGGGTCGGGTTGTTCGCGTACTCCGGTGGCACCGTGTATCCGCAGCCGACCTGCCGCCCGTTCTTGTCGCTCCAGCAGATGATGCCGGTCGATTTCGGGTTGACCGGCGCGGCCGCGAACGCGACTGCCGCCGGGATCGACAATCCCAGCAGCAGGCCGATCGTCAGGCCTGGCAGTGAACGCGGCGTCCGGGGCATCTAGCGGCTCCCGTACAGGGCCCTGTACTTTTCGACCGCTGCCAGGGACGCAGCCATCGCCGGATCGTGGGACAGGAACTCCACGATGTCGTCCAGGTTCGCGATGCTGACCACCGGCAGCCCCATCTGGCTGCGTACCTCCTCGACCGCCGATACCGCGCCGGTGCCGCGCTCCATCCGGTCCAGCGCGATCACCACGCCGGCGGCGCGTGCGCCCCCTGCGGCGATATGGGTAAGCGACTCGCGCACCGAGGTGCCGGCGGAGATCACGTCATCGATGATCAGCACGGCGCCCTCGAGGCGCGCACCGATGATCGACCCGCCCTCGCCATGGTCCTTGATCTCCTTGCGGTTGAACGCGTAGGGGTAGTTGTGGCCACGGCGGGCCAGCGCGATCGCGACGCCGGCAACCAGCGGGATGCCCTTGTAGGCCGGTCCGTACAGCATGTCGAAACGGACCCCGGAATCGAGGATGGCCGACGCGTAGAGTTCCGTCAGCCGGCCGAGGGTGGCGCCGTCGTTGAAGAGTCCCGCATCGAAGAAATAGGGGGAATCCCTGCCGGCTTTCGTCACAAAGTGACCAAAACGCAACGCCCGGCATTCGGTGGAGAAGGTGACGAATTGCTTGCGGTAACTGTCCATCGATCGGGTGCGCCGTCGGAAAAGTGTTTCGTTTCAAGGAATTCTGGCGTCGGCAGCGGCCCGGCCAGTACACTCCCGGTGCCTGGCGCCGACCTGCGGGAGATCCAGTCCCGGCGCCGGCCTGCTGCAGTGCGTTGTAAAGCTACAACCATGCCCAATCAGCGGGAATCCGGGAAACCCCGGGTTCCGAAGCCGAATCATCATCTGCAACCCTCGATCGTGTCCACCGTCATCGCATGCTCCGCCTGACCACCGCAAACGTGAACGGAATCCGTTCCGCCGCGTCGAAGGGTTTCTTCGACTGGATGCCGCGCAGCCGCTCCGACATCGTCTGCCTGCAGGAGGTGAAGGCACAGGTCTGCGACCTCGACGCCAGCCTGGCCACCCCGAAGGGCTGGTTCGCCGCGTTCCACTGTGCGCAGAAGCGCGGCTACAGCGGGGTCGCGATCTACTCTCGGCGCAAGCCCGACCGCGTCGTCGAAGGCCTCGGCATCCCCGAGATCGATTGCGAAGGACGCTTCCTGCGTTGCGACTACGGTGCGCTGTCGGTGGTGTCGATCTACCTGCCCTCCGGCTCCGCAGGGCCGCACCGCCAGGCTGCGAAGTTCTCCTTCCTCGCCCTGTTCATGCCGGAACTGCTCAAGCTGCGCAGCGAGCAGCGGCAATTCATCCTGTGCGGCGACTGGAACATCGCGCACCAGCCGATCGACCTGAAGAACTGGCGCAGCAACCAGAAGAATTCCGGCTTCCTGCCGGAGGAGCGTGCATGGCTGACCGAGGTGTTCGAGCAGCGCGGGTGGGTCGATGTGTTCCGCAAGGTCGACGACCGGCCCGAGCAGTACACCTGGTGGTCGAACCGCGGCGAGTCCTGGGCGAAGAACGTCGGCTGGCGCATCGACTACCAGATCGCGACGCCCGAGGTCGCGCAGTCCGCGGTGCGTGCCTCGATCTACAAGGCCAGGCGGTTCTCCGACCATGCGCCGCTGACCATCGACTACGACATCGAATGGTGACCGGATGAGCCAGGCGGATCATGCAGCGCCGGCCGATGCGGCCCAGGTCCGGGGCGGCTGGCGCGGCTGGGTCGATGCCGCGAAGGTCTATGGCGAACCGCCGGTCGCACGCATGCTGCTGCTCGGGTTTTCCGCGGGCCTGCCGCTGCTGCTGGTCTTCGGCACGCTGTCGTTCTGGCTGCGCGAAGCCGGCATCAACCGCACGACGATCGGGTTCCTCAGCTGGGTCGCGCTCGCCTATGCATTCAAGTGGGCCTGGGCGCCGCTGGTCGACCGGTTGCCGATCCCGTTCCTGACGCGCCGCTTCGGGCGGCGCCGCAGCTGGTTGCTGCTTGCCCAGGCCGCGATCATCTGCGGGTTGTGCGGCATGGCGCTGTCCGATCCGCAGCAGTCGCTGCAGCCGCTGATCCTGTCCGCGCTGCTGCTCGCGTTTGCATCGGCGACCCAGGACATCGCGCTCGACGCCTATCGCATCGAATCGGCCGGGGTCGAACGGCAGGCTGCGATGGCCGCGGCCTACCAGACCGGCTACCGGGTGGCGATGATCTGGGCCGGTGCCGGCGTGCTCTGGGTCGCCGCGCGCTTCGACCCGAGCGAGGCGACCTACGAGCAGGCGCCGTGGATGATCGCCTACTTCGTGATGGCCGCCTCGATGCTGGTGGGCGTGGTAACGGTGCTGCTGTCGCCGGAGCCGGCCGCGCGGCCGCTGCCCGGCGCCGCCGAGGAAGAACGCGCGATGGCCGAGCGGCTGGCGCTGCGCCTCCCGCGCTGGCTCGCGCGTTTCGCGGCCTGGCTGCATGGGGCAGCGGTCAATCCGTTCGTCGACTTCATCGTGCGCTACCGATGGCATGCGCTGCTGATCCTGGCGCTGATCTCGGTGTATCGCATCTCCGACGTGGTGATGGGCGTGATGGCCAATCCGTTCTACCGCGACATGGGCTTCACCAAGGACGAGGTGGCGGCGGTGTCCAAGGTGTATGGCCTGATCATGACGCTGGTCGGAGTCGGCGTCGGTGGCGTGATGGCGATGAAGCTCGGCGTCACCCGCGTGCTGTTCCTCGGAGCCTTCCTGTCCGCGGTGACCAACCTGATGTTCGCCTGGCTCGCGGGACGCGGCCATGACCTGAATGCGCTGATCTGGATCATCTCTGCCGACAACCTGTCCGCCGGCATCGCGTCATCGGCCTTCATCGCGTACCTGTCCGGGCTGACCAACGTCTCGTATTCGGCGACCCAGTACGCGCTGTTCACCTCGATCATGCTGCTGCTGCCGAAGTTCCTCGCCGGCTTCTCGGGCTGGGCGGTCGACCAGGTCGGGTACGGCCTGTTCTTCACCGGCACGGCGCTGCTCGGCCTGCCGGTACTGGTGCTGGTCTGGCTTGCGGGCCGGGTCAGCCGTCCGCCGCCATCGGCGCCGCCGGGCGCTGCGACGGCCGCGGCGGTGATGTAGTCTCCGTCCGCGGCGTACCTGCACACAGAACACGGACACCAGTGGCCGGACCACCGGACCACCGGCCCATCGAGGAGGAGTGGATCATGCTGCCCAGTCACCGCCATCGACGCACCGGCAAGGCGCCGGCCCGCAGCGCATCGGCGCATGCCGCATGCATGGCTGCCGTGCTGGCCGGCATTGCCATCACCGCGTTCCCCTGCGCAGCCATCGCCCAGGGCCGCGCCGCAACCGACTTCCCGACCCGGCCGGTGCGCATCATCATCGGCTTCACCCCGGGTGGCCAACCGGACATCTTCTCGCGCCTGATCGCGAGCCGCCTGACCGACGTGCTCGGCCAGAACGTGCTGGTCGACAACCGTCCCGGTGCCGGCGGCACCATCGGCGCGAAGCTGGTCGCCGATGCGGTGCCCGACGGCCACACGCTGCTGGCCGTGTCCGGCGCGCACGTGATCCAGCCGTCCGTGTCCCGGGTGTCCTATGACACCGCACGCGACTTCGCCGGCATCACCCAGATGTTCACCAGCGCCTACCTGCTGGTGGTGCCCAATGCGCTGCCGGCAACGTCGGTGCGCGACCTGGTCGCGCTGGCGCAGGCCAAGCCGGGCCAGCTCAACTTCAGTTCCGCCGGCACCGGCAGCGGCACGCACTTCGCGGCCGAGATGTTCAAGGACGCGGCGAAGATCGACGTCGTGCACGTGCCGTACAAGGGCATCCCCGAGGCGCTGACCGACACCATCGCCGGACGGGTGCAGTTCTTCATGGCACCGCTGTCGAGCGCGATCTCGATGGTCAAGGACGGCAAGCTGCGCGCGGTCGCCGTGTCGACCGGGAAGCGCGTGAGTACCCATCCGGAACTGCCCACCATCGGCGAGACCATCCCCGGCTTCGACTTCGACTCGTGGGGCGGCATGCTGGCACCGGCGAAGACGCCGCGTCCGGTGGTCGAACGCCTGAATGCCGAGATCGTGCGCGCACTCGCGCTGCCGGACATCGTCGCACGCATGCGTGCGCTCGGTGCCGAGCCCGCGCCGGGCACCCCCGAGGCTTTCGACCGCTTCATCCGCCAGCAGCTCGCCGCGATCGCGGCGGTGGCGAAGCGCGCAGGCATCAACCCGTCCTGAGCCCGGCGGGGCAGGGCGTCACTCGATCACGATCTTCTGCTCGCGGATCACCCGGCCCCAGCGTTCGATCTGGACGCGGATCCACTTGTCGGCCTGGGCTGGCGTGCTGCCCACTGCCTCCAGGCCCTGTTCGCCCAGCCGTTCGCGCATGTCGGGCTGGGCAAGGATCTTCACCGTCTCGGCGTGCAGGCGGGCGATGATCTCCGCTGGCGTCCTCGCCGGTGCCAGCAGCGCCACCCATGACTCGGCCTCGAAGCCCGGCAGGGTCTCGTTCATCGTCGGCACGCCGGGCAGCGCGGGGCTGCGCTTCTCGGAGGTGACCGCGATCGCGCGCAGCTTGCCGGCCTTCCAGTGTCCGGAGATGCTGGGGACGGTCGCGAACATCGCATCGACCTGTCCGCCGATCAGGTCGGCCAGTGCCCCCGATGCGCCCTTGTAGGGGATCTGCGTCACTTCGACCTTCGCGGTGAGTTCGAGCAGTTCAACCAGCAGGCGCGCCGGCGACCCCGGCCCGACGATCGCGTTGTTCAGCACGCCGGGCTTGGCGCGCGCGATGGCCAGCAGGTCCTTCACGGTCTTCGCGGGCACGCCGGGATGGACCACCAGCACCAGCGGTCCGCGGACCAGCAGCGAGATCGGCGCGAGGTCGTTCACCGTGTCGTAGCCGATGTTCTTGAACAGGTGCGGATTGGTGGCATGGCTGTCGAACACGGCGAGCAGCGTGTAGCCGTCCGGTGCGGCCTTGACCGCGGCTCCGGTGCCGATGGTGCCGCCGGCACCGGGGCGGTTGTCGATGATGAGGGGCTGTCCGAGGACTTCGCCGAGGCGGGCGCCGACCATGCGCGCCGTGATGTCCGCCAGGCCTGCAGGCGCATTGGGCACGATCAGCCGGATCGGGCGGGCCGGCCACGTGCCACCCGCAGGTTGCGCCAGGGCGCAGGGCACTGCCACGGCCGCCGTGGCGAGGCCGGCGGCCAACAGGCCCATGTTCGAGAACGTCGTCGACACTGCGATGCTCCTCCGGTAACCGGGGCTCTTTTGACGCCGGCCCCGGGCAGGGGTAAGTTTGACGCATCCGGCGCGCCGGTGCCAACGGCTTGCTTGCTTGCTTGCGTGCTCGCGACGGCAGTGCACCGTGCACCGTGCACCGTGCGCCATGCGCCGTGCGCTTCCGCGCCTTCCCCATTCCTGCGTTCCCCGACCCGATGCCCGATACCCACGATACCCCTGCCTCGACCGGGACCAGCCTGCAGGGCGCGGTCAGCCCCGCCGAGTGGACCCTTCGCTGCGAACTCGCGGCCGCGCACCGCCTGGTCGCGCATTTCGCGTTCGTCGACATGACCTACAACCACATCTCGGCACGGTGCCCGGACAACCCCGGGCATTTCCTGGTCAAGGCCGACAACGTGTTCATGGAGCAGGTCACCGCCTCGAACCTGGTCAAGTACGACCTGTCGGGCAAGCAGGTGATGGCCTCGGCATGGAAGGCGAGCCCCGCCGCGTACAACGTGCATGCCTCTGTGCTGTCCGCACGCCCCGAGATCATGGCTGCGGTGCACACCCATTCCCCCGCCAACCTCGCGGTGTCGGCGCAGGCCGACGGCCTGCTGCCGCTGACCCAGCAGGCGATGCGCTTCTACGAACGCATCGCGTACTACCCCAACGAGGTCGACGACACCACGCGCGAGGGCACCGACTTCATGGCGAAGGCGCTCGGCGACAAGTGGGTGATGATCCTCGAGAACCATGGTGCGCTGGTCTGCGGCACCACGATCGCCGAAGCGTACATCTACCACCACTTCTTCGAACTGGCCTGCCGTGCACAGATCGGCGCGCTCGCCGGCGGCGTGAAGCTCAAGATGCCGTCGCACGAGACCTGCGTCGAGCGTGCGCGCAAGTTCGGCCGCATCGGTGCCTACGACTCGAAGAGCCGTGACTGGGTGGCGAGCATGGCGCTGGTCGAAAAGCACTATCCCGACTACCGCAGCTGACCGGCCGGCGGCAGGTCGGTTCGCATCCACGACAAGGCGGGGCCCGGGACGAGCCCGAGGCTGCCCGCAACAGGAGGAATCTTGGCGCAGTTCAAGTTGCTGAATCATCGCGGTGCCGATGGCACGCCCCGCTCGGCGATCCTTGCCGGTGACGACCGTGTGATCGATCTGCTCGATGCGCTGCCAGGCACGTCCTGGGCGGCGTCCACGCTGTCGGTGCTGGGCGCCTGGGACATCGCCGAGCCGGCGCTGGCCGCGCTCGCCGGCGCGCCGGGCATCGCCTCGCGCCCGCTGGCCTCGGTCGAACTGATGGCGCCGCTGCTCTATCCGCCCGCGATCTACTGCACCGGCGCGAACTACCAGGCGCATGCCGGAGAGATGTCCGCGGAAGGCGCGGGCGTGGACAAGGCGAACACCCAGCCCTACCTGTTCCTCAAGTCCGGGCCGCATTGCGTGGTCGGCCCGAAGGACGAGATCCGGCTGCCCGCGATCTCG
>JAIENF010000470.1 GCA_019751575.1 Burkholderiales bacterium | reverse complement strand
TGCGCGACGGTGTGGAAGCGCGGGGCCCGGTGGCCGCGATCGAGGAGGCGGCGGGCGATCCACTGGATCACCTCGTGGTTCTCGGCGTGCACCATCACCATCGCGCGTTCGCGTTGGGCGACCGACATCACGTCGAGGAGCTGGCCGTCGTCCAGCTTCAGCTTGTCGTAGGTCATGTAGACCTTGAACGAACGGATGCCGCCCGCGATCAGCGCCGGCAGTTCGCCATCGAGCACCTCCGGTGTCGGGTCGGAAATGATCAGGTGGAACGCGTAGTCCACGACGGCCTTGGGCGCCGCCAGCGCGTGGTAGTCGGCAACCACCTCGCGCAGGCTGTCGCCCCGGTGCTGCGCGGCGAACGACATGATCGTCGTGGTGCCGCCGAACGCAGCGGAGATCGTGCCTGAGCGGAAGTCGTCGGCGCACATCACGCCGCTGCTCGATCGCTGCTCGATATGGGTATGGCTGTCGATTCCGCCCGGCAGGACCCAGCGTCCCTCCGCGTCGATGTCGGTGGTGCCCGGTGGCAGGCGGTCTGCCAGCACGGCAATGCGTCCCCCGGTCACGCCGATGTCGGCCCGGAACGTCTCGCTCGCGGTCGACAGCGTGCCGTTGCGGATCGTCAGGTCGAATGGTGCAGTCACTTGCAGACCAGCACCGGTATGCGGATATGGGCGAGCACCTTCTTCGTCTCGCTGCCGAGCAGCAGGCTGGCGAGGCCGGTGCGGCCGCCGGAGGACATCACGACCAGGTCGCAGCCCTGTTCCTCGGCGACCTTTATGATCGTGTCCGCGGTGTGGTAACTGGTCACATGCATCGCGTCCGACCGCACCCCGGCGGCCTCGGCAGCGTCGGTCACCTGCGACAGGAATCGGCCTGCGCGGTTCACCGCCTCGCGCTCGAAGCGCGCCTCTATCTCGGGGTCGAACGGACCCGAATCCTCGTACACCGGCGGGTAGTACTCGGGCACGACGTGCAGCGCGGTGATCTTCGCGCCGACTGCCTTGGCGAGTCCGATCGCGTGCCTGAGCGCGAGCTGGGCACGTTCGGAGCCATCGGTCGGAAACAGGATGTGGGTGTACATGGTTAACCTCCTTCGGCGGGTGGACGAGCCTTGCCCGGGGAGCTGGCGACCGCGGACCGACAGCTTCCCGGCGGACGCTGTCGAGGAACGGCGGAGCGTGCTACGGTCCACGGATTTACGCAAGCATGCCGGGCAGCGTCGGGCCGGGGGCCCGGACCGGGTCTCCGCCGGGCGTGCGGGCCCGTCATCTGCGTATCCGATCCTTACCCTTCGGCCATGTCCCAATACTTCGTCATCCACCCAGAGAATCCGCAGGTCCGCCTCCTGCGGCAGGCGGCGACCATCGTGCGTGGCGGCGGGCTGATCGCCTATCCGACCGATTCCTGCTATGCCCTGGGCTGCCAGCTCGGCAACAAGGATGCGGCCGAGCGCATCCGGCGCATCCGGCGCCTCGAGCCGCACCATCACTTCTCGCTGGTATGCAAGGACCTCGGAGAACTGGGCCGTTACGCGCGGGTCGACAACCGACAGTTCCGCCTGCTGAAGGCAGCCACGCCGGGCAGCTACACCTTCATCCTCGAAGCTTCGCGCGAGGTGCCGCGCAGGATGATGCACCCGAAGCGATCCACCATCGGATTGCGCGTGCCCGAGCACCGGATCGTGGCTGCGCTGCTCGCGGAGCTGGACGAGCCGCTGCTCAGTTCGACGCTCCTGCTTCCGGGCGACGACCTGCCGGTCAACGACGGGAACGAGATCCGCGAGCGGCTCGAGCATGACGTCGACCTGGTGCTCGACGGTGGTTCCTGCGGCATCGAGATGACCACGGTGATCGACCTCACCCGAGACCCGCCGGAGATCACGAGGCAGGGGCGAGGCAGCGCGGCGGTGCTCGGCAGCGAACGCTGAGCCGGCGCGGCCGGCGCGCGACGGAGCGGTGGCCGTTCGCCGGGTTGCTTATACTCCGTGCCTTGCGAGCGCACTTCCAGCGGTCGCCACAGACGGAGTCGAACACGATGTATGCCGATCGCGTGCTGTCGGGGATGCGGCCGACTGGCGCACTTCACCTGGGCCATTACCATGGCGTGCTGAAGAACTGGGTAAGGCTCCAGCATGAGCATGAATGCCTTTTCTTCGTCGCCGACTGGCATGCGCTGACGACCCACTACGACACGCCGCAGGTGATCCAGCAGAACGCCTGGGAAATGGTGATCGACTGGCTCGCCGGTGGCATCGACCCTGCCCATGCGACGATCTTCCTCCAGTCGAAGGTGCCCGAGCATGCGGAACTGCACCTGCTGCTGTCGATGGTCACCCCGTTGGGCTGGCTGGAGCGGGTGCCGACCTACAAGGACCAGCAGGAGAAGCTCGCCGAGAAGGACCTGTCGACCTACGGCTTCCTCGGCTACCCGTTGCTGCAGGCGGCCGACATCCTGATCTACCGTGCGAACCAGGTGCCGGTGGGCGAGGACCAGGTGCCGCACATCGAGTTCACCCGCGAGATCGCGCGGCGCTTCAACCACATCTTCGGCCGCGAGCCCGGCTTCGAGGACAAGGCCGAGGCGGCGATCAAGCGCCTGGGCAGCAAGCGGGCGAAGCTCTACCGCGAGCTGCGCGGCCGCTACCTCGAGCAGGGTGACGACCAGGCGCTCGAATCGGCGCGTGCGTTGCTGGAGGAAGTGCAGAACCTCAACCTGTCCGACCGGGAACGCCTGTTCGGCTTCCTCGAAGGGGGCGGCAAGGTGATCCTCGCCGAGCCGGAGGCGCTCCTGACGGAAGCCTCGCGGATGCCCGGCCTGGACGGACACAAGATGTCCAAGTCCTACAACAACACGATCTCGCTGCGCGAAGACCAGGACAGCGTGGTGAAGAAGATCCGCACGATGCCGACCGATCCGGCGCGGGTGCGCCGCACCGATCCCGGCGAGCCGGAGCGCTGCCCGGTATGGACGTTCCACCAGGTGTATTCGCCCGAGCCGGTCCGGCAGTGGGTGCAGGAAGGTTGCCGGACGGCGGGCATCGGCTGCCTCGAATGCAAGCAGCCGGTGATCGACCGGGTGCTCGAAGAGCAGGCGCCCATGCGCGAGCGCGCGCGTCCGTACCAGGAAGATCCGTCCCTGCTGCGCAGCATCGTCGCCGATGGTTGCGAGAAGGCGAGGGCGCTGGCCAGCGAGACGATGCGCGACGTGCGCGAGGCGATGGGGCTCGACTACGACTAGGCGCATCCGGGCCGGGCCGGCCGTGCCGGTCAGGCTGCGGTAAACTGCGCCGCGCCATGACAACGATCCCCCAGCCCGCGGACGCCGCGACCGAGACCATCGATCCTGCTGCGCAGGACCCGGCCGGGCCCGCGTTTGCCGAGGCGGAGGCGCCGCCGGTGGTGGCCGTCGTCGCCGGCGTGGCACGCATCCACGGCGAGCCGTTGATGGCAGTGCCCCAGGACCTGTACATCCCGCCGGATGCGCTGCAGATCATCCTCGAGAGCTTCGAGGGGCCGCTGGACCTGCTGCTCTACCTGATCCGCAAGCAGAACCTGAACGTACTCGACATACCGATGGCGCAGCTGACGCGCCAGTACCTCGAGTACATCGACGTCATGCACGAGAACCGGCTGGAACTCGCGGCCGAGTACCTGCTGATGGCCGCGCTGCTGATCGAGATAAAGTCGCGCATGCTCCTGCCGCGGCCGCCGACCGCTGCGGCAGACGAGGAAGATCCGCGTGCAGAGCTGGCGCGCCGCCTGCTCGAGTACGAACAGATCAAGCTGGCGGCCCAGCAGCTCGCTTCGATGCCCCAGGCCGGACGCGATTTCGAGGTGGCCCACGTACTGTTCGAACGCCTCGAGCTGCAACTGCCTCCAAGGGTGGATCCCGAGGACCTCAAGGCGGTCTGGCTCCGGCTGCTCGCACGGGCGAAGCTGAACCGACATCATCGCGTGACGCGCGAGGAACTCTCGGTGCGCGAGCACATGTCGCGCATCCTGCGGCGCCTGAAGGGGCACCAGTACGTCGAGTTCTTCAGCCTGTTCGAACCGAACGCAGGCGTGCCGGTGATCGTGGTGAACCTGCTGGCGCTGCTCGAGCTGTGCCGGGAATCGATGATCCAGATCACCCAGCAGGCACCCTTCGCGCCGATCCATGTACGCCTCGCGGGTTCCGACCCGGAAGCGGAAGAGCCCGTTGAAGCCATCGGCTCCCCAGAAACCTGAACGAAACCAGATGACCGACACCGAATCCAGTCCGACCGAAGCCGGGCGCGCGGCGGACCCGCTGCCCGCTTCCACGCCCACCACGGGTGTCGTCGCGGCAGAGCAGGGGGACACAGGTTCCCCGGTTCAAGACCCGACACCACCGCAAGAGGGTGCAAGCGACGCCTCCGGTGCCGAGGCCGGTGCGGCGAGCGACGAACCACGTGCGGACGATGGCGTCGTCCCCATGGCCGACGGCGCGACGGCGGCGGACGATGGCACGGCGGGTCCGCCGGTGGCGCGCGAAGGCGTGGAATCGGGGTTCGACCTGGCGCTGGTGAAGCGGGTCCTTGAAACCGCACTGCTGGTGGCAGACGAGCCCCTCTCCGTGCTGGAGCTTCGCCGCCTGTTCAACGACGAACTGGGAGGGGACGCACTGCGCCGCGTGCTCGAGACGCTGCGCGCCGACTGGGAAGGGCGTGGCATCGAACTCACCCATGTCGCGAGCGGCTGGCGTTTCCGTGCACGACCCGACCTGCAGCAGTACCTCGACCGCCTGCGGCCTGACAAGCCGCCGCGCTACTCCCGCGCGGTGATGGAGACGCTGGCGATCATTGCCTACCGGCAGCCGGTCACCCGCGGTGAGATCGAGGCGGTGCGCGGCGTCACCGTGTCGGGGGCGCTGGTGAAGACCCTCGAACAGCGTGGCTGGGTCGAAGCAGTCGGCCACAAGGAAGTGCCTGGCCGGCCCGCGCTCTACGCGACGACCAGCCAGTTCCTCGATGACCTCAACCTGACCTCGCTCGGGGACCTGCCCCCGCTCGAGGACCTCGGCTCGCTGGTCGAGGCCACCCAGCAACTGCCGCTGGATGAGCCTGCAGCGATCGGGGAGGATGCGCTGCCCCTGCTGGAGGCACCAGCGCCCGGTGAGGACGCTGCCGCTGGCGAGGAAGGGGCGGCGCTCGCAGCGCGCGAAGGGTCCGAAGCGGCAGCGGCGGGCGACGGTCCCGCCTCGGATTCGGTCGCGACCGAGCGTCCGACAGACCTTCCGGGTTGATTTCGCGCGGAGTCCGGGGTACTATGCATTCTCTGACGCGGGGTGGAGCAGTCTGGCAGCTCGTCGGGCTCATAACCCGAAGGTCGTAGGTTCAAATCCTGCCCCCGCAACCAACGGATTCAAGCGCACTGGCCAACCTCACGGTTGGCCTTTTTGCTTTCTGCGCCCTCATTCTCGTCCGGCTGCGTCGAGATCCCGGGCAACGGCTGGGCGAGTGGGGCGGTGCACCCCCCCCGGTGTTGGCGCAGTCCTTGCTATCGACATCACCCATCCCAAACCCAACTCAGGATCACCCCCGATGCGTCTGATATCCGCACTTTCCGTCGCCACTGCCGCGTTCGCCACCGCGATGGTCCCGCTGTCTGCCGCCCTGGCACAGGCCGACTACCCGTCGCGTTCGGTCCGCATGATCGTCCCGTTCGCGCCGGGCGGCATTTCCGACGTGCTCGGGCGACTGATCGCACAGCGCCTGGGGGGGGCACTGGGCCAGCAGGTGGTGGTGGACAACCGCCCCGGCGCCGGTACCCTCATCGGCGCCGGCATCGTGACCAAGGCCAATCCCGATGGCCACACGATCATGATCCAGGACATGACGACCCACGCGATCAACGCCACGTTGTACGCGCGCCTGCCCTACGATTCGGTGAAGGACTTCACCGGCATTACCCTGGTTGCGCAGACGCCGCTGATGCTGGTCGTGAACCAGGGGCTCCCGGTGAAGTCGGTGGCTGAACTCACTGCGCTGATCCGCTCGCGGGGAGGCAAGTTCAACTACGGCTCCTCGGGCAACGGGACCATCCTGCACCTGGCCAGCGAGAGCTACCGCATGTCGGCGAAGCTCGAGATGGCGCACATCCCGTACAACGGCAGCGGGCCGGCCGTGGCCTCCCTGCTCGCGGACCAGGTAGGCCTGGTGTTCTCGACCATGCCCGCGGCGCTGCCGCAGGTCAAGGCGGGCAAGCTGCGCGCGCTGGCGGTGACCACCGGCAAGCGAAACGCCTCCGTGCCGGACGTGCCGACGATGATCGAAGCCGGCGTCCCCAACTTCGACCTGGTCCTCTACAGCGGAATCATGGGTCCCGCCGGCATGCAGAAGGCCGTGGTGAACCGGCTGTACACGGAACTGGTGAAGATCATGGGCCTGGCGGAGATGCGCGACACGCTGTCGCAGCAGGGCGCAGAGGCGGTGACGCTCCCGCCGGACCAGTTCCCGAAGTTCATCCGCGGCGAGATCGCCAAGCTGGGCACGGTGGTGAAGGCTTCGGGCGCCCGGATCGATTAATCTTCGGCGGCGCCTGCGGCGGGAGCCGCGGATGCCGCCCGGTTTCGATCGGATAGACAACCCCCTGTGCCCCGGTCTGGAGGACCCCAATCGATGATTCCATCCCAACGCATCCCCTACGATCCGATCGTCGGTCGCAAGCCGCTCAGGCTCGACAACGCGCGCCTTATCGTGTGGCCGATCGTCAACGTCGAAGTCTGGCGCATCGAACGCGCGATGCCGCGCCAGGTGCTGCCGCCGCCGACCCATGTCACCACCGTGCCGGACGTGCCGCACTGGGGCTGGCACGAGTACGGCATGCGCGTCGGCTTCTGGCGCATCAAGCAGGTGCTGGACCGGTTGAAGATCGGGGCTACGCTGGCGATCAACGGTGCGGTGTGTACCGAGTATCCGCAGGTGGCAAAGGCCGCGCTCGACG
>JAIENF010000586.1 GCA_019751575.1 Burkholderiales bacterium | reverse complement strand
TGATGAGGCGCGTGCTCGAGCGTCCCGAGGTGCAGGAGCGGTTGCGGGCAGACGTCGTCGAGCCCACCCCGGCTGCGACCGCGCAGGAGTTCACCCGCTTCATGCAGAGCGAGATCGCGCTCTGGACCAAGGTGATTCGCACCGGCAAGATCCGCATCGAGTGAGCGGCCGGGCGCGCCGGGATGCCGACCGGCCCTGGCCTTGACCCGGTTTTCCCGCCCGTGTAGTGTCATCCGTCGTTTTACCGGGCGAGGAATGCATGACGCTGCTTGCAACGATGAGCCGATCCGTTCGGTGGTGTGCACTGCTCGCCGGTACCCTTGCCGCAGGTGCCGCAATCGCCCAGCCGGCGTTCCCGTCGAAGCCGATCCGGGTGATCAACCCGTTCCCGCCCGGCGGGCCGGTCGATGTCGCGGGCCGTCCCGTGTTCGACCGCCTGCGTGTCGCACTCGGCCAGCCGGTGATCATGGAGCATCGTCCTGGCGCGGGATCGATGATCGGCTCGGCCGCGGTGGCGAAGGCGGCCCCGGACGGCTGCACCCTGCTGGCCACCGCCGGACAGCACGCCATCAACCTCAGCGTGTACGCGAAGGTCCCGTACGACACGGTGAAGGACTTCGCCTCGGTGAGCATGCTGGCGATCGCGCCCTACGTGTTCGTGGTGCACCCGTCGGTCCCCGCGCGATCGATGAAGGAGCTCGTCGCGCTGGCCGGCCGCATGCCCGGGAAGATGACCTACGCCTCGGCCAGCCCGGGCAGCGGTTTCCACATGGCGTCCGAGCTGCTGAACCTGATGGCCGGGATCAAGACGCTCCATGTGCCGTACAAGGGCGGCGCACCGGCGGTCGTCGCGCTGCTGGGCGGGGAAGTCGACATGATGTTCTCGAGCCCGGCGGTCGTCTTGCCGCACGTGTCGTCCGGACGGATGCGCGCCCTGGCAGTCACGACCGCGTCGCGTTCCGCGCAGCTGCCCGACGTGCCGACGATGGCTGAAGCGGGATTCTCCAGGTTCGACGCGCAGGCCTGGTACGGTATCTTCGCGCCGGCCGCGACGCCGAGGGACACCATCGGCTTCATCGCCGACCAGCTCGACCGCGTGCTGAAGACGCCCGAGATCCGCGAGGCCTACCGACTGGCGGGCATGGAGCCGGTCGGAGGTACGCCGGCCTTCTTCGACGAGCGCGTCAAGAGCGACATCGCGAAATGGGCACGGGTCGCACGCGAGGCGCGCGTGCAGGTCGATTGATCGCTTCCCGGATGCAGATGCAGAATCGGACACGGACGACATGAAGAGTATCGAGGACATCACCCGCAGCAGCCATCCGATCCCGGAGCGCAGTGAAGAGCTGCCCTATTCGCCGGCCATCGTGATCAGCGGCCCGGTCGACACGATCTACCTGTCCGGGATGACCGCGGCGCCGCTGTACCACTCGCATCCGCACATCCGCGAAGAACACTTCCATGCGCCGGACATCGAGACCCAGGTGCGGCGCGCGATGGACAAGATCAAGCTGATCCTCGAGAAGGAAGGGCTGACGCTGCGCCATATCGTGAAGATGACGAAGTACCTGACCGACATGCGCGACCAGGAAGGTGCCTCGAACACGGTGCGCGAGTACCTCGGCGACTGGAAGCCGGCCAGTACGACGATCTGCGTGCACTGCCTGAACCAGCCGGGCGCCCGCATCGAGATCGACGTGACGGCGGTCAGGCCGCGCTGAGGCAGGGCCTGCCCCCCGCGCACGATGCGCGATGCCTGAGCGCGGTGCTATCCTGCACGCATGACCAAGCATAAGCCCGTGCCGGTTGACCGGCATCCCGCGGCCCGCGCGCGGCCGCGCCGGAACGCTCCCCTGCCCGGTCTTTCGCTGCTGCCGGCGATCGCCATGGGCGTGCTGGCGATGTCGACGATGCCGGCATCCGCGCAGTCGTGGCCCGCAAAGGGAATCACCGTCGTGTCGCCGTTCGCGCCCGGCGGGGCGAGCGACCTGATCGCGCGCACGATGTCGGCCAAGCTCGCCGAGGCGCTCGGCGTGCCGGTCACGGTCGAGAACCGGGGTGGCGCCGGTGCGACGCTCGGTACCGCCCATGTCGCGCGGGCGGCACCCGACGGCTATACGCTGCTGCTCGCCGGCCAGAGCAGCCTCGCGTTCGCGCCGCACCTGTACGCGAAGCTGCCGTACGATTCGCTGCGCGACTTCGCGCCGATCATGAACGTGGCCCTCGGTCCCTACGCCCTGACGGTGAACGCGCGCGTGCCGGCGAAGACGGTGGCCGACCTGCTGAAGATCGCACGCAGCAAGCCGCAGGCGCTGACCTTCGCGACCTCGGGTGCGGGGTCGGTCTCGCACCTCACGATGGAGACGCTGGCCTCGTCGACCGGCATCGACCTCGTGCATGTCCCGTACAAGGGCATGGTGCCCGCCATCACCGCGATGACCACCGGAGAGGTCGACATGATGTTCGCCGACCTCGGGCTGGTGCAGCCGATGGTGCAGGCCGGCAAGCTGCGCGTGCTGGCGGTATCGGGCCGCAGCCGCGCCGTCGCAGAGCCCTCGCTGCCGACGATGATCGAGTCCGGCCACAAGGAGGTGGTCGGAGAGGGGCGCTTCGGATTCCTTGCGCCGGCCGGCACGCCGAAGGAGATCATCTCGCGGCTGCACGGCATCCTGGCGGCCGCGGTCAAGGGGCAGGACGTGCGCGACCGTTTCGCCAAGCTGGGCTACGAGCCCACCAGCGACACGCCGGAGCAGTTCGCGGCGCTGATGAAGGCCGAGCATGAGCGCTTCGGCCGGCAGATCCGCCAGTTGAAGATCAAGGCCGAGTAGAGGAGCGACCATGCTGACCCCCGATCCGCAGGCCTTCAGCGCGATGCCGCCGGCGAACGCCAACGAGACCTTCCTCACCGCCCAGTACTTCCAGGCGGTGGACAACATGATCAAGGTGTTCGCGATCCGGCCCGACGATCGGCTGCTGTTCCTGTCCGACTTCCTGATCGATCCGCGCGTGTTCCATGCGATCGAGGGCATCGCGCGTGCGCGCGGCGTCCGGCCCGAGATGTACATGAGCAGCAACTGGAACACCGGCGTGTTCCCGGAAGAGTTGAAGCCGGTCTACGAGAAGGCGACGCTGGTGGTGTCGACCTGGTTCGCGTCGATCGGCGACCCGTACTGCCTGAAGGTGCGCAAGGACACCGGGCAGCGCACGGTCAAGATGACCTACTTCCGGAACATCGACGTGCTGAAGACGCCGCAGGCGCGGTTCCCGGCCGAACTGGTCGGCGAGATCACCCGCGCGACGCGCGACCTGTACCCGAAGGGCGAATCGTTCGCGCTGAAGATCACCGACCCACGCGGCACCGACTGGACGGCGAACTTCACGCCCGAGATGCGCGAGAACATGCTGAGTTCGAACCGCTGGCGCGGCCAGACGACCGCCGAGGAAGCCGGTGCCTACGTGCACTGGGTGCCGACGCACGGGCCGAACGTCTACGACCGCACCACGCTGGGCAAGAAGATGGACCGGGGCGCGACGCGCAACGACGTGAACGGCATCGTCTATCCGCAGAGCGCGGTCGGCTTCCCGAAGCCGTTCAGCGAAAAGATCGGTGTCGTGTTCGAGAACGACCGCATCGTCGAGGTTCGCGGCCGTTCGGAAGAGGCGGTGATCCTGCGCGACATGCTGGTCGGTGGCGTGCTGGTCGAACTGGGCTGCGGCTTCAACCCGAAGGCACCCCGGCAGGGCATCTATCCGGCCGGTTCCAATTCGCCGGGTGCGCTTCATTTCGGGATCGAGCTCGAGAAGCCCTGCGCCTACATCCAGCGCGCGATGCCCCACTGGGAGGAGCCGCCGATCCACATGGACCTGGTCTGCCTCGACTCGACGGTGACGGCCGGATCGAACGTGCTGGTGCAGGACGGCCTGCTCACCGCGCTGCGCCAGCCGCAGGTGATCGAGGCGGCGCGCCGCTTCGGGGAACCGGTGGACCTGCTCGAGGGATGGCCGGACTGACCGGCGCGCACGCGATGCGCGGGCGGCGTCGGCGATGAAGAAGCCGAAGGTGGCCGCGTCGGCAGGAAGCGCCGCAGCGCGGCTGCACGATCGTCTGTATGCGGCGATCCCGGCCTTCGAATGCATCGAGGGCTGCACCGACTGCTGTGGCCCGGTACCGTGGAGCGCCCACGAACTGAAGCAGGCCGGGCTGTCCGAGCCACCGGCCGAGCGTGACGACCAGGCCTGCGTGTTCTCGCTCGCGGGACATTGCGGCATCCATGACCGGCGGCCGCTGATGTGCCGGCTGTATGGCGCGGTCGAGGACCTGCGCTGCCCGCACGGCCGTGGCCCGCTGGAGCCGCTGCCGGTCGAGGCCGGGCATGAACTGGTGCGCCGCTACAAGATCGGCAACGGCATGCGCTGAAGCAGGCCCTGGCCGCGTCCCGGCAGCGGCCGACAGCGAGGCTATGGCGGGGGCCGGGTCGTTGCCGGGGCGACGAAGGCTTCGGGCCTGATCACCCGCTTGCGCATCCGGCCCTTGCGCCGCAGCAGTTCGTCGCGGGTCAGCAACTTCGCCTCGGGGCAGGCGGCCAGAAGCTCCCACAGGAACTGGTCGCCCGGATCGGGCGCCGGCGCGGCCGGTACGGGTTGCACGGCGATGCCTGTCCGCGAAAGTTCGTCGACGAGTGCGTCCACGTCCGCCGGCGTCAGTCGAAGGCGCGCCAGCAATGCCGGACGGCCGAGGACGGCGCGGTACTCCGAAAGCAGTGCGTCCGACACGACGAAGCCGATCGACCCGTCGAGCATGCCGGCAAGGATCGGCGCAAGCGTGCCCGGACCATTGATGGTGGGCAGCCCGGCGATCAGCACGTTGGTGTCGACGATCACCGGGCCGTCGCAACTCGACATCAGTCGCGCCGCTTCATTGCGGCTTGGCGCCGGACGCCTTGACCACCGGGGCCCAGCGGTCGGCTTCGTTCGACACGAAGGTGAACATCTGCTGCGGCGTCATTTCACCGAGCGACTCGAGCCCGATCTGCGCGTGGGCCGCACGCACGGTCGGGTCGCGCATCGCCGCGTAGGTTGCATCGGCCGCGCGCTTGACGATATCGGCCGGCATCCCCGCCGGCCCTGCCAGCATGAACCAGTTGGTGATCGTCACGTTCGGAAAGCCGAGTTCAGCCATGGTCGGCACCTGCGGCGCTGCCGAGGCGCGCTGTGCCGATGTCACCGCGAGCGCGCGGAACGGCCCCTTCGGCTCGAGCTGCGCGATATGTGCGCCCAGGGTGTTGATCAGCATGGTTATTTCCTGGCCGAGCAGGCTGCGCTGCGCATCGCCGGCACCCTTGAATCCGACATGGGAGATGTCGGCCCTGGTCTCCATGCCCACGAGCACGCCCGCCAGGTGGCCGACCGAGCCGATGCCGCTGGTGCCGAAAGTCAGGGCGCCAGGCTTCGCACGCGCGGCCTCGATCATGTCCTTCACCGACTTGAGGGGTGTCTGGTTGTGGACTGCGATCAGGATCGGGAAGCCACCCCAGGCGGCAATCCAGCTGAAGCTCTTCGCCCCATGGTATGGCAGGTCCGGGATCAGGCTCTGGGCGACGGCATTGGGGCCCGTGGTGGTCGCCAGCAGGGTGTAGCCGTCCGGACGTTCCTTGGCGACGATGGCAGCACCGATCGAGCCGCCCGCGCCCGGCCGATACTCGATGACGACCGGCTGGCCGAGCGATTTCTCATAGAGCGGCTGCATCGGTCGCACGATCAGGTCGATCGCACCGCCGGCGACGAACGGGCTGATCAGGCGGATCGGCTTGACCGGCCACGACTGCGCCGAGGCGGGCGATACGGCCAGCAGCAGGATGGGCAGCAAGGCCGCGGACACTTTGGCCACGGCAATCGACTGGCCGGCGGATCGATGCTGCGCGCGATGGTGGGCACTCCGATTCATGCGGCCTCCAGGGAAACATTGTCGGTGCGCCGGGACGTCCGACGCCCCGTTTGCGAAGCAACCTGCATGCCATCGGCATGCGCCGGGCTCAGTCCCCCGGGGACTGCCGGGGAAACCGGTTGCGCCAGTGTGTCGCGATCTGTCCGCGCGTGGCCAGCCAGACATCGCCACGTCGCTCGGCCAGATGCTCGAGCACCCTGGACAGCGCGGCGATTCGCGCCGGGCGCCCGGCGATGCGCAGGTGATAGCTGATGGTCAGCATCTTCGGCGCGCCCCGGCTGCCCTCGTCGATCAGGGCATCGACCGCCCCGGTGACGTACTCGACGAACTCGCCTGCGGTCACGAAACCGTTCGGGTGGGTGTACTTCATGTCGTTGGTGTCGTAGCAGTACGGCACGGCGAGGATATGCCGGCCTGTCGCGCTCTCTGCCCAGTAAGGCAGGTCGTCGTCCAGCGCATTGCTGTCGTAGCCGAAACCGAGGTCGATCAGCAGGTCGCGCGTCCAGGCGCTCTGCGAGCCCCGGCAGAAGAAGCCGGTCGGCCGCACGCCGGTCGCCGAGGCGATGGTGTCGACGGTACGAACGATCGATGCGCGTTCGGTCTCAGGGTCGGTGAAGTCCGAATGCGGCCGCCAGCGCCAGCCGTGGACGGCGGGCTCATGGCCGGCTGCCACGACCGCGCGTGCGATCGACGGGACGCGCGCGACCGCATGGCCGCACATCCACCAGGTGGTCGGCACTGCATGGCGCTCCAGCGTGTCGAGGATGCGCCAGACCCCGGCCCGCATGCCGTAGGCGAACAGCTGTTCCTGGCCCATGTCGCGCACCCCGGGCCTGATCACGGTGGTGACTTCGCCGATCGCCTCGCCGGCGGCATCGCCCGCCTCGATCGAGTTCTCTGCGCCCTCCTCGAAGTTCACGCAGACCGAAACGGCCAGCCTGGCGCCGCCCGGCCAGTCGGCCAGCGGAGGCGTGCCGCCATAGCCGACGAGGTCGCGCGCGCCGGGCGCACGGGTGTTC
>JAIENF010000518.1 GCA_019751575.1 Burkholderiales bacterium | reverse complement strand
GCTGGCTCGCCCGCTACACCGAGATCATCCAGTCCCGCATGCCCCGCGCCACCGTACCGTGAACAATCCGGGAAACAATCCGGGTCAGAGACGATTTATGCGGGTAATCCGGGTCAGAGACGATTTATGCGGGTAATCCGGGTCAGAGACGATTTGTGCCGCTTCAGCGCCTTGCGAACGGGCGACCTCGCTTGAGCGGGATCGCGGCTGGGCCTAATCTTGACGCGACCCATTCGCGGAAGGTGTCGCTCCCGGTGGGCAGTCCGCCCCGGGTCGAGTCGCGTATGCAGGCGAGGTCGTCTGCGGGCAGGGGCTGCTCGAACAATCGCGCATAGGCTGTACGACGCGACTTAGGTCGATCGCCCAGTTTCTCGTAGGCAGGGTGCGGTGTGATCCGTTCATCCCTCGCGCCGAGCGCGTTGCAGCGGAAGCTCGACCAGCGATAGGCGGCCGGCGAGGCGGCCATGGCTGCGCGCACCGGATTCGCTTCGATGTACCGCATGCATCGGAGCAGGTAGGTCTCACTGTCCACCAGGCTGGCGTGGTATCGACCTTCCCATACCGTCCCGGTGCGCGCGTACCGTCGGTTCACATGGCGGGCGAATCGCGTGCCCAGCGATTGCATCAGGCCTGGAATCGCAGCCTCGCTGTCGCCAGTCATCAGCAGGTGCACATGATTCGTCATCAGGACATAGGCGTGGATCTGGCAGCCGCACCGGCCAGCGGCATCTGCCAGCCAGCGCAGATAGAGGCTGCAGTCGTCGTCAGCATGAAAGCACGTAGCCCGGTTGTTCCCGCGCTGGACGACATGCTGCGGCATCGAAGGAATGTGGAGTCTGGGGCGCCTGGGCATCTGCGCAGGGTGCGCGGGGCAGCCCAGGTGGCGCCAGTCCAGGGAGCAAGGCTTGCCTGCGGATAGGCCTGTCTCGTCCGGTCTTCGTCCGGCCAGGGCGGGAGCGCCTCCTTGCGTCACGCAACGTCGACCCTGGACGACCCGGACGCCGTGGCAAATGGTCTCTGACCCTGATTGCCGCTGCGGGTTTCTGCAATAAATCGTCTCTGACCCGGATTAAGGGCGCATACAATCGCGCCATCTTTGAACGAGGCGGCGAGCCAGTGCCATGGCCGATGTCGACGAACCGCGCAGCGTGCAGGAATCCCTGCAGGAGATCACGGATCTCCTGCGGCGGCAGCGCGTGGTCGAGTCGCTGGCGCATCGCGAGGGCGAGGGCCGCAGTGCCAGCCTGACCGATCGCCAGCCGCTGGTCGATTCGCTGGTGCACAAGCAGAACGAGGCGGAGCTGCAGTCGCGCCTGGATGCGCTGCACCCTGCCGACGTGGCGCTGATCCTCGAGGCGCTGCCGCTCGACGATCGCCTGCGGGTCTGGCAGCTGGTCAAGGCCGACCGCGACGGCGAGATCCTGCTCGAGGTGTCGGACGCGGTCCGGGAAACGCTGATCGCGGACATGGACCGCGGCGAGCTGGTGGCCGCGACCGAACAGCTCGATACCGACGAGATCGCCGACCTCGCGCCCGACCTGCCGGACGAGGTCATCGCGGACCTGTTCAAGTCGCTGTCGGCTGAAGAGCGCGAACAGCTCCGCGAGGCGTTGTCGTATCCGGAGGACAGCGTCGGCGGCCTCATGGATTTCGAGATGGTCACCATCCGCGAGGACGTGACGATCGAGGTCGTGCTGCGCTACCTGCGCCGCCTCGACGAGTTGCCCAGCAACACCGACAAGCTGTTCGTGGTCGACCGCAAGGGGCTGCTGCGCGGCGTGCTGCCGCTGAAGAAGCTTCTGGTGAACGAGCCCGAGATCGAGGTCTCGACGCTGGTCGACCGCAACGTGGTCAGCTTCCATCCGGACGACGACGCGCGCGACGTGGCGACCGCGTTCGAGCGCTATGACCTGATCTCCGCGCCGGTGGTCGACGACCAGGGCGAGGTGCTCGGCCGGCTGACCGTCGACGTGGTCGTCGACTACATCCGCGAGGCGTCCGAGGCCGAGAAGCTGAAGGCGAGCGGCCTGCGGGAGGAAGAGGACATCTTCGCGCCGGTCTGGGACAGCCTGAAGAACCGCTGGACCTGGCTGGCGGTCAACCTGGTGACCGCATTCATCGCGTCGCGCGTGATCGGCGCATTCGAGGGCTCGATCGAGAAGCTGGTGGCGCTCGCGGCACTGATGCCGATCGTCGCCGGCATCGGCGGCAATGCCGGCAACCAGACCATCACCATGATCGTGCGTGCGCTCGCGCTCGGCCAGATCAGCCGCGACAGCGCGCGCAAGCTGTTCGTCAAGGAAATCACCATTGCGCTGATCAACGGCGTGGTGTGGGGCAGCATCGTCGGCGGCGTGGTCTGGCTGTTCTACGGCAGCATCCCGCTGTCGATCGTGATCATGGCCGCGATGACGCTCAACCTGCTGCTCGCGGCGCTGGCCGGCGTGCTGATCCCGCTGGGTCGCCGCTGGCTGCAGCGCGATCCCGCGATGGGCTCCTCGGTGCTGATCACCGCGCTCACCGACAGCGGCGGCTTCTTCATCTTCCTGGGTCTGGCGACGCTGTTCCTGGTCTGAAGCCTTCGCCATTGACCGCGACCGGCGGCGCCTTTCCCGCGCGGCGCGTAAAGTGGACGGAGCGGCAATCGTGTCTGCGCCGGTGGACGTGGGGCGACGCCGTGCATACGCTGTGCGCTTCCTGCCTTTCCCGTCCAACGCCGTTGCGCTTCCGGAGCCGTACCCGATGAACCCAGTCGCCCCCCTGCATGCCCGTGCCGCGATGCTCGCCGCCGCTTCGATGCTCGTCGCGATCCTGTCCGGCTGTGCGGCGCTGGGCGGCTCGGCGCCAGCGAAGGTCTCCCGGGGAGCGCTGGTCGATCCGAAAGGCATGAGCCTCTACACCTTCACTGGGGATGCCGGCGGCAAGAGCGCCTGCGTCGCTGCCTGCGCGAAGCGCTGGCCGCCCCTCGCGGCGACGGCGTCGGACCGTCCGGCCGGCAGCTTCACCCTCATCGTCCGCGACGATGGCAGCCTGCAGTGGGCCTACAAGGGTCAGCCGCTCTACACCTGGATCAAGGACATCCGGCCCGGAGACCGTGGCGGCGAAGGGTTCAACCAGGCGTGGAATCTGGCCCGCCCCTGAGCACGCCGCCCGTCTCCGGCCTCGCGGAATCCAGCACCCGGCCGAGTTCGCGCGCGACCCACTGCTGGCGCTGGCGATCCGGGTACGTCGGCAGGTCGCATCCTGGGCGGGCTGCACGAAGTCATCCCGTAGAATGGTGCCAAACGCCGCCTGGCGTCCCGGAGACCTCGATGCTGATCAAGCGCCCGGACGACATCCGTCCGTCAGAGATTACCCCCCGATCGGTGTACGACGACCGGCGCAGCTTCATGCTCGGCGCAGGCGCGATCGCCCTGGCCGGCAGCGGCATGCTGCCCGGTGCCGCACAGGCACAGGTGCGCGAGAAGATCGCCGGACTGCGGCCCGCCCCGGCGGCCTACACGCTGAAGGATCCGCTGAACACCTACGAGCAGATCACCTCGTACGTGAACTTCTACGAGTTCGGCACCGACAAGTCCGATCCGCTGCGCAACTCGAAGAACTTCCGCACCCGGCCATGGACGGTCTCGGTCGAGGGCGAGGTGCGCAAGCCGCGCACCTTCAGCATCGAAGAGCTGCTCAAGCTGGCGCCGATCGAGGAGCGCATCTACCGGCTGCGCTGCGTCGAGGCCTGGTCGATGGTCATCCCCTGGGCCGGCTATTCGCTGTCCGAACTGATCCGGCAGGTCGAGCCGACCGCGAACGCGAAGTTTGTCGAGTTCCACACGCTGGCCGATCCCAAGCAGATGCCCGGCCTGAAGGATCCGGTGCTGCAGTGGCCATATGTCGAGGGCCTGCGCATGGACGAGGCGATGAACCCGCTCACCCTGCTCGGGCTGGGCCTGTACGGTGAGCTGTTGCCGAACCCGAACGGTGCGCCGGTGCGCCTGGTGGTGCCGTGGAAGTACGGCTTCAAGAGTGGCAAGTCGATCGTGCGCATCCGCTTCGTCGAGCAGATGCCGACCACGGCGTGGATGCGCTCCGCACCGAGCGAGTACGGGTTCTATTCGAACGTGAACCCGAAGGTCGACCATCCGCGCTGGAGCCAGGCGCGCGAGCGGCGCATCGGCGAGTTCTTCAAGCGCGAGACGCTGATGTTCAACGGCTATGCCGAGCAGGTCGCGTCCTTGTACACGGGCATGGACCTGCGCAAGCAGTTCTGATCGCAGTGCCTGCGGCCGGGGCAGGTATCGCGTGCGACCGGCCGTTTCCCGCGGTCGCTCCGCCGCCCGCCCCGGCCTAGTCTGGCCGCTGCGTATGCGGGGATTGGCCTCGCACTCGCCACCGGGGATTGCGCCCTGGTGCGTCGCGCATTCCGCGCGAAAGCCGTGGTGCCTTGGCGATGCCGGCTGTTGTCCGGCGGCGTTGCGGTCCTGCGGTGTTCACCCCTCGGGGACGTCCACGTCCCCGGCAGGGGGTCCGTGCGTCCCCGATTCCTGTTCGGAGGACGCATGGATCAGTGGTTCATGGAGTCGTACCTGCGGTGGCTGGGGCAGGCGAGTGACGCGGAGCTGATCGGCCGGAAGGATGCGGTCGCGATCGCGTTGTTGCAGGCCGGTATCGACAGTGAATTGAGCCGGGTGCTGTATGACCTGATCCTCGAGGAAGTCGATGCCCGCGAGCAGGTGGCGCGCATGCGCCGCGTGCGCCGCAGGCGGCCGGTGGCCAGGATCAGGCCCGTGAAGGTGGCGGACGATGTCGAAGGCGGCAGCTGATGGGCCGCCTGCACGACTGGCATCGACGCTGGCGGGACGATCGATGGCTGCAGGATCGCTGGCGGTGGCGGCAGTTGAAGGTCCGGTGGTGGTTGTGGTGGGTCGGCAGCGTGCGTCATCGCCGGTGCATCCAGGCCTTGCGTGCGCTGGCCGGCCTGTTGTGGTGGTTGCTGGTCCGGCTGCTTCCGTGGCTGTTGGCCTGGCTTTGCGACCGCGACGGTGCCGGCAGCCGTCCGCCGGTCCAGGAACCGCCGCGCGAGCGGTGAGACCCGGGCAGGGGGCACCATGAAGCGTTGCAGCAGTCCGTAGCAGTGCAGCACGGCCGGGGGGCGCGAGTCCCCCGGTCTTTCCCACGTTGCCGGAACGCCGGCGGCTGGAGAGAATAGGACCATCGTGAACGAACCGGTTGCTGGTGCTCCCTTGCGTGACCCGCTGCTCGGCTGGGCTGGCCTCGATGCCTCCGGCCGCGTCGTCTCGCTTGGCGGCAGGCTGGCCGGGATGCCGGGCTGCGAGGGGTCGTCCCTGGTCGATGGCGCAGTCAGGGCGGGGCTGCGCATCGGGGCGATGCTTGCAGATGCGCTTCGCGAACCGTCCAGCGTCGAGCGGTTCCTGCGCGAGGCGGCTGCCGTCGGCCAGTCCGCCGGTCAGTCGCCCGGCCCGCGCATCCATCGCTGCCGGATCGCCTGGGCCAGTGTCGACGATCCGGCCGCGAATGCATCGGCGCACGCGTCGGAGGAATCCACGCCTGCCGCCGGGCCTGCCCTTTCGCTGCTGCTGCGCTGTGAACATCCGGCGGCCGGTGCGCCGCGTTTTGCGGCGGAGTTCCACGAGTGGGTACCCGAAGGACAGGCTGCAGCGTCTGCCGGCCGCCTGCCGGTGGTGCCTTCTCCCCTCGCACCTTCGTCGATGGCGCCGTCGAATCCCGGCGAAGCCGGAATCTGGCGGCTGGGCGGTGCACTCTATGCGGCGACCGTGGTGCCGGCGCCGGACCGGCCGGCCGGGCTCATCCGCTTCGCGTTGCATCCGGTCGCCCTGCCGCGGCTGGCCGCGGTGGACGACCTCGATCCCTGGATCGCCGCCGCGCTGGCCCGGCTCGCGTCGAGCGCCGCGATGCTCGGCATCGAAGCGGTGGCCGCCCGTACCGGCACCCGCGAACTGACGGTCTGGGTCCGCGACGGGACAGGATGCGCCCGGCTGTGCGAACACTGGTTGTCGGCGATGACCGCCAGTCCGCTGCTGGGCAGCCGCTGTCGCCTCGCGGTCGGGCCGGTCGCCGCATGGTGCGTGATCCCGGCAGACGGGCAGGTGCTCGGCTACCTGCTCGACGCACTCGATGCCGTCTATGCGCTGGCCGATCCACGGCCGACGCGGCCGCCGATCCCGGTCAGCAGTGCGGCGCGCGAGCGCGACGTCGCCGAGCGGCGCGATGCGCTGACCGGCACCCTGGTCGAACTCGTCGCGTCAGGGCGTGCACGACTGGTGGCCGAGCCGATCATCGATGCGCCGACCGGGCTGCAGGCCGGCATGCACCTGCGCGCCGAGTTCCGTTCGCTGTTCGCGGTGGCCGATCTGATCGACTACCTGCCCGACATCGTCGAGGACGATGCCGCCGCCGATGCGTTGAACGCATGGCTGGCCGCCGCGATCCGGGCGGCCGCGCCGGCACAGGCCGGCGGCGATCGCCGCACGCTCCAGGTCCGGATCGCACCGGCGCAGTTGCGCCGCTTCGATTCGCTGGGTCCAGTGATCGCCGCGCTGAAGGACGCGGGTGCGGGTGCGGGCGATGTCCCCTGCCTGATGCTGCCCGAGGCGGCCGTGCACCGCGACGCCTACCTGGTGATCGATGCCGCGGCCGGGGTGTCCGCGCTCGGCGCGACGATCGGCATCGATGACTATCGCGGGCTGTTGCCGCCGGCGCAACTGGCGCAGGCCGGCATCGGTGCGTTGAGGCTGCACCGCTCGCTGGTGCGTGAGCTCGCCGAACGTGCGTTTGCCGGTGCACGCCTGCGCGACCTGCTGGCGCGCGCGCGGGCCAGCGGGCTGTCGGTGCTGGTGGCCGGGCTGTCCGACCGGGAGACGGTGGCCGCCGCCGGCGCCGCGGGCGCGCTCCAGCTGTCCGGCCCGGTG
>JAIENF010000445.1 GCA_019751575.1 Burkholderiales bacterium | reverse complement strand
CCACCAGCGCCCCCGCCAGCGCCGCACGGTCTGCGGCACGTGCCGGGCCGGCCGCGGTGAGCGTGGCTGGCAGCGGCACGCCCGCTTCGCGATAGCAGCGATTCAGCAACTCCACCGCGCCGTGGCAGACGATCGGCCCGATCGAGGCATCGACGCTGGCGAGGATGCGCTGCGCCTTGCCGAACGCGCACGCATACACCACGCTCGGCCGGCCGGCCGCTGCATTGCCGCGCCACCAGTCGTCGATCTCGGCGAACAGGCGCTCCGGAGGCGCCCACCGGTAGATCGGCAGGCCGAAGGTCGATTCCGTGATCAGCACATCGGCGCGGACCGACTCGAAGGCAGTGCAGGTCGGGTCGGCATCGAGCTTGTAGTCGCCGGTGACCACCCAGGTTTCGCCGCCGACCTCGACCCTGACCTGCGACGAACCCAGCACGTGGCCGGCCGGATGGAGCGAGACCCGGGCATCGCCGACCCTGGTGCATTCCCCGTAGCCGACTGCATCGATGGACACCGGACCGAGGCGGGCGAGCAGCACGCCGAGCGCGTCGCGCTGGGCGAGGTAGCGCGCATGTCCGCGACGCGCATGGTCGGCATGCGCATGCGTGAGGACGGCGCGGTCGACCGGCCGCCAGGGATCGATGTAGAAGTCGCCGGCCGGGCAGTACAGGCCCGCCGGCCTCAGCTCGAGTACCGCCATCCGCGGTGCTTCCGTTCCAGTGGGCAGGCCGCGCCGGGCTCTCCGGCCGCGGCCCCCTTCAGGACTGCGTGGCCGCAGGCTGCGCGACCACCGCCGGCATCCGTTGCGCGAAGCTGGCGGAGGACAGCGCGGAGTCGAGCAGGTCGCGCGCCAGTGGCTCGGTGACCGTGCGTGGCGCCGGGATCATCGCGACCCGCAGCGCCATTGCCATCGCCAGGGCCTGCAGCACATCGCCGTTGCTGACACCCTCGCGGTCGGCGACGCGGGCGTCGACCGTCACGAGGAGCGCGGTGAGCAGCGCACTGACGTCGGTCTCGTTGCGCGTCTCGGCATGCAGGTCGAAGGTGACATCGATCGTCTCACCGGTTGCGGTGGTGGCGCGGTAGGGCAGGTGGCGGTTCATGATCGTGCGCGGGGTCCGGTGGAATCGACAGCCGGATGGTAGCCGACGCGACGCCCTGCGGACGGCCCGCAACCGGTGCCCATGGACGATGGAGGCCTGCCTGGCGAACGAAGCGGAGTGGGCCCGTCGGTGCCACGGTATAATTCGCGGGTTTTGACCTGCGCCATGCCAACCCGGCGGCGGCCCCACCGCCGCACGCACACCTCGGACCCACACGACAATGTCCACGCTCATCTGCGGCTCGATCGCATTCGACACCATCATGGTGTTCCATGACCGGTTCAAGAATCACATCCTGCCCGAGAAGATCCAGATCCTGAACGTGGCCTTCCTGGTGCCCGACATGCGCCGCGAGTTCGGCGGCTGCGCGGGCAACATCGCGTACTCGCTGAAGATGCTGGGCACCGAGCCCACCATCATGGCCACCGTCGGCGACGATGCGCCGCCCTACCTGGCACGCCTCGACCAGCTCGGCCTGTCGCGCAGCCATGTGCGCGAAGTCCCGGGCAGCTTCACCGCGCAGGCCTTCATCACCACCGACCTCGACGACAACCAGATCACCGCGTTCCATCCGGGCGCGATGAACCATTCGCACCTCAACAAGGTATCCGACGCGCCCGGCACGCGGCTCGGCATCATTTCGCCGGACGGCCGCGACGGCATGATCCAGCACGCGCAGCAGTTCGCCGAGGCCGGCATCCCGTTCATCTTCGACCCGGGCCAGGGCCTGCCGATGTTCGATGGCGCCGACCTGATGCGATTCATCGATGCCGCCACTTACGTGACCGTCAACGACTACGAAGCGCAGTTGTTGCAGGACCGCACCGGCGAGACGCTGGAAGCCCTCGCGAAGAAGGTGAAGGCACTTATCGTCACCCTCGGGGGCAACGGTTCGCATGTCTACACCGGCGGTCAACGCATCGAGATCCCCGGCGTTAAGGCGGAAGTGGTCGATCCGACCGGTTGCGGAGACGCCTACCGGGCCGGATTGCTGCATGGCATCTCGTCAGGGATGGACTGGCCGACCACCGGCCGCCTCGCATCGCTGATCGGCGCGATCAAGATCAGCCATCGGGGTGGACAGAACCACCGGTTCACCCGGGAAGAGATCGCGGTGCGGTACCGTGAGGCTTTCGGGTCGAGCCTCGACTGAACCGCGGCTTTCCAGGCATGTCCGGTGTGCGATCCGATCCGGTCGGGCGAACCCGCCGAGGCCGGGCCAGCGCAGGAGATTTGAAGATGAAGAAGATCCAGGGATTGGCCCTCGCACTCGCATCCATGCTGGTGCTTTCCGCCTGTGCGCCGGGGCAGGGCGCGAACAGCTATTCGCGCAGCCAGGCGCGCACCGAACAGAGCGTGCGCATGGGCACGGTCGAAGGCGTGCGCACGGTCCGGCTCGAAGGCACCCGCACGCCGATCGGCACGATCGCCGGCGGCGTGGTCGGCGGAGTCGCCGGCAGCACGGTGGGGGGTGGCCGTGGCAGCACGATCGCTGCCGTGCTGGGCGCGGTTGCAGGCGGCCTTGCCGGCTCGGCGATCGAAGAGGGCGTGACGCGCAAGGACGGCGTCGAAGTCACCGTCCGGCTGGACAACGGGAACATCATCGCGATCACCCAGGAAGCCGACGAGCAGTTCAAGCCTGGCGAGCGCGTGCGCGTGCTGTCGGGTGGTGGCGTGTCGCGCGTCACGCGCTGACCCGGGCGCCCTGCAGGGGCGGCGGGCAACGGGCAGGCGCCCTCAGTCCGCTTCCATGTCCGACTGGACGGGACAGTCGATGGAGAAGCGCCTGCCGTCCTCCAGCCGGAAGGCGGTGAGCTGGCGGCCCCAGACACAGCCCGTGTCGATGCCCAGCACCCCCGGCCGCTCGACCAGCCCGAGTGCCGACCAGTGCCCGAACAGGATCGTCTCCTTGCCTCCGACCCGCAGGGGCGAGTCGAACCACGGGACGAGCCCCGCCGGTGCACGATCGAGCGATCCCTTGTGGGAAAAATCGAGGTTGCCGGCCGAATCGACCAGGCGCATGCGGGTGAACACGTTCACCACGAAGCGTGCGCGCGCATGGCCGGTCAGCGACGGGTCCCAGGCGACCGGGTCGTTGCCGTAGAGTTCGGCGAAGAAATCCAGGTAGCCCGGCCCGGCCAGGCGCGCCTCGGTTTCGCGCGCCAGCGCCAGCGCCTGTGCAGGCGACCACTGCGGCAGGATGCCCGCGTGCACCATCACCTGCCCACCTTCGGCATGCAGCAGCGGTTGCCGCCGCAGCCAGCCCAGCAGCTCGTCACGGTCGGGCGCGGCAAGGACGTCGTCGAAGGTGTCGCTGTTGCGCTTGCGGGTCATGCCTGACGCCACCATCAGCAGGTGGATGTCGTGGTTGCCGAGCACGGTGACCGCCCGCGGCCCCAGGCTGGCGATGTAGCGCAGCACCGCCAGCGACTGGCCACCCCGGTTCACGAGGTCGCCCACCAGCCACAGCCGGTCGCGGGCCGCGTCGAAACCGATCGAACCGAGCAGTTCCATCAGCGAGTCGTAGCAGCCCTGGATGTCGCCGATCGCGTACGTGGCCATTGTGCGTGGAATCTAGCACGCGTCCGGCGGCGCGCGCCTGCATGACAACCATCGGGATCGCGGTTAGACTTGTTCGCAATAACGGAACGTCCTCCAACCTGCACAGGACCCTCGCCATGAGCATGAAGCTTCGCCATATCGCCCTGTCCGTACCCGATGTCGCCGCCGCGCAGAAGTTCTTCGAAGAGGCGTTCGGCATGACCAAGGCCGGCGACGCCCAGAACGGCGTCTACGTGACCGATGGCACCATCAACGTCGCGCTGCTCAACAAGCATGGCAAGGCCGAGGGCATCGACTCGAACGGCCCGTTCTACGGCGTGATGCACTTCGGCATGTGGGTCGACAACCTCGAGGAAGCCGAGAAGCAGGTCGAGAAGGCCGGCGGCACCTACCTGTACGGCCGCCCGACCTCGGCCGCGAAGAGCTTCTACGAGGTGAAGTACAAGGACCCGAACGGCATCGTGTTCGACGTCACCGCCAGCGGCTGGAAGGGCGCGACGAAGGAAGTGAAGCCGGTCGAGTAGTCCCTCCCCAACTTCGCAACTCCCGCGTACCCCAGGACACTGCCATGCTCTCGAAGAACGCCCCGGTGATCGTCGTCGGCGCCGGCCCGGCCGGTTGCTCGCTCGCCCTCTACCTCGCACAGCACGACGTGAACACGCTGCTGGTCGAGACCTTCACCGAAGCCAATTTCCTCGACCAGGCACCGCGCACCGGCAGCATCCATCCGTCGACGCTCGAGATGTTCGCCGACCTCGGCCTGTACGAACGCATCGAGCCGCGCGGCCTGATCGCACCGACCTTCCAGTTCTGGGACCGCCTGACCGACAGCATGATCGCCGAGTTCGACCATGCGGTGCTGAAGGACGACACGCGCTTCCCGTTCGTCCTGCAGTGCGAACGCATCAAGGTCGCCGAGGAGGCGATGAAGATGCTGCGCACCTATCCGAACGTGAAGATCCGGATGGGTACCACGCTGGAAGACATGGAACAGGACGCCGACGGCGTCACCGCGATCGTCACCAATGAAGGCGGCGAGACCGAGCGCATCCGCGGCTCGTTCATCATCAGTGGCGAGGGCGCGCGCAGCGTGGTGCGCAAGGCGTCGAACATCGCGTTCGAAGGCTACACCTATCCCGACCAGGTGCTGACCGTGTCGGTGGTGCACGACTTCGACAAGCTGCACGGGTACTCGTACCGCAACTACCTGTCCGATCCCGACCAGTGGGCGAACCTGTTCAAGTGGGGGCAGCCGGAGCGCTGGCGCGTGCACTTCCCCACCAGCCTCGACGACGACCCCGAGATGCTGCTGTCCGACGAGTACTGCCAGAAGCAGCTGCAGAAGTTCCTGCCCAACTCGAAGCCCTACGACATCGTCTACCGCAAGCTGTACTCGAGCCACCAGCTGGTGGCCGACACGTTCAACGTCGGGCGCGCGCTGCTCGCCGGCGATTCGGCCCACGTGAACAGCCCGATCGGCGGCGTCGGCATGAACAGCGGCGTGCACGACTCGATCAACCTGGGCGAGAAGCTGGTCGGCATCCTCGACGGCAGCATGGACATGTCGGTGCTGGACCGATACACGCGCCAGCGCAAGCACGTGGCGGTGAACCACGTGAAGACCATCACCGAGCGCAACAAGAAGCTGATCAACGAGCGCGACCCGGAAGTCCGCAAGCGCAACCACGACATGCTGCATGACACGGCAGCCGATCCGAAGCTGGCACGGCAGTACATCCTGCGCACTTCGCTGATGAAGAGCCTGGAGGAAGTGGCTGCGATTCAGTGACCCTGCTCGGGCGGTGGCGGCGCCGCCTGCCCGGGCGAGCGCGCAGAGATCCGGTCGGCGGTCTCCACCGCCGCCCGCGCGAACTCGAGGATGCGCGGCCGGGTGAAGCCGAGCTTGCGGCGCGAACCGACCAGCACGGCGGTCAGCGCCCCCGAACGGTCGACGATCGGCGCGGCGACGCTGAACGAACCCGGCACGGTCTCGCCCTCGCTCACGGCGTAGCCGCGCTCGCGCGTGGCACGCACCGCCTTCAGGAACTCCGCCTCGGTGGTGATCGAACGCAGCGTGTAGCGAGGCAGCCCGTGCATCGCGATCAGCGCGCTTATCCGCTCGTCGGGCAGGAACGCGGCGCGCACCTGCCCGCCCGCACCGTAGTTCAGCGGGATGCGCGCCCCGGTGGGCACGTGCAGCTCCGGGTCGTCGACCGTCTCCACCGTGTCGACGATCAGCAGGTCGGTGTCGTCCACCAGCCGCAGCGACACGCTCGCCTCGAAGCGGGCCGCCAGCTCGCGCAGCTGCGCGCGCGCCCAGCTCATGGTGTTCGAGTGGCGCCCGGCGAGCGCACCGATCTCGAACGCCTTGTAGCCCAGGCAGTAGCGCCGCGTGCGCGGGTCGCGCCGCAGGTAGCACATGTCCTCGAGCGTCTTGATCGCGCGGTGCACCCGGCTCTTGTGCACGCCGAGTTCGCGCGCCACCTCGCTCACGCCCAGCTCGGGGCGGCTTTCCGAGAACAGGCTGAGGATCTGCAGGCCGCGGCGCAGGCCGGCAGACCGGTCGGCCGCGCGCGGCGCACGTTGAGTTGTAGTCCGATCCATTGCCCGATTCTCCCACTACCGGCCCCGCGCGGCAGCCCGCCGCCGCACATTGGGCCGATTCTTGCTTTTTGACGGCCGTTCATCGCAAGGAGAGAACCCCGATGCTTCAACCCATGACCTGCGGCCGGTTGCAGCCGATCCCCGAAGCCTTCTTCGCCCCTCATGGCAGCGCCCTGCGGCGCGCCGCGGCGGGTGCCGCCTGCATGTTCGCGGCCGTCGGCTTCGCGGACATCCGCCCGGCCGCCGCGCAGGGCTTCCCGAACAAGCCGGTGCGCATCATCTCCCCCTTCGAGGCCGGCGGCAGCAACGATGGCGTGATCCGGCCGGTCAGTCCGCGCATGGGCGAACTGCTCGGGCAGCAGGTGCTCGTGGAGAACCGGCCGGGCGCCGGGGGCGTGGTAGGCAGCGAAGTGGTCGCTCGCGCCAACCCAGACGGCTACACGCTGCTGGTCGGCACCACCTCGACCCATGCGATCAATCCGAGCCTGCGCAAGCTGCCCTACGATGCAGAGCGGGATTTCGCCCCGGTCGGGCTGATCGGCGTGTCGCCCTACGTGATGCTCGTGAATCCGTCGCTGCCCGCGAAGACGGTGAAGGAGATGATCGCGCTTGCGCGGAAGAAGCCGGGGGCGATCGAGTACGGGTCCGGCGGCATCGGTACCCCGG
>JAIENF010000493.1 GCA_019751575.1 Burkholderiales bacterium | reverse complement strand
CGCGGCCCCGAGCAGTTCGGGGGTCTCGGCCAGGATGGCGGTGCCGCCCTGCCGCACCAGCAGGTCGACTGCATGCCCGAGCGCGGGGTTCGCGGAGAGGGCGCAGAACAGGTCCGAGGCACCGCATTTCAGGCCGATGGTCAGGTGGCTCGCGTCCACCGGCGAGCGCTTGATGTCGGCCACGGCGGCAAGCATCGAGGCCACTTCGGCGATGCCGCGGCGGATCGTCGACTGCGATCCGCCTTCCTCCTGCACCGTGATCGTGCGCAGGCGTCCTCCGGCCACGGCAAGCGGGCGTTCCGCGAGCAACTGCTGCATCTGCTGCGTCTCGCTGCCCAGGCCGATCAGCATCAGGCCGCCGAAGTTCGGATGACGGGAGAAGCCGGCGAGGGTGCGGGCGAGCAGGCGGAACCCGGTGCTGTCCATCGACATCCCGCTGCCGGTCCGGTGGGTGAGTGCGAGCACGCCGTCGATGGTCCGTGGCAGCCAGCCCGGGCCGTGGTTGAAGTGGTCGGCGATGCGTCGCGCGACCGTCGCCGAGCAGTTCGCCGTGGGGATCAGCCCGATGAAGTTTCGCGTGCCGACGCGCCCGCCTTCGCGCACGATGCCGTGGAACATGTCGCGCCGCTCGGCAGGCACCTGTTCCATCGGCCGGCGCTCGCTGCAGAACGCGTACGCATCGGCATCGCGCGGGCCGGCCGGCTCGGGGACCAGGTTGTGCACATGCACGTGCTGGCCAGGATGGATGTCGTGCCGGGCGCGTCCGATCGGCGTGCCCAGCTTGATCACCGGCTGGCCGGCCTCGATCGTGCTGAGCGCCACCTTGTGGCCACGCGGTACCGGTTGCACGCAGGCGGGCCCGTGCTGGAGCGAGGCATGCCCCGGGTCGAGGTCGATGCGCGCGATGGCGACATTGTCATTCGGGCCCATGCGTATGGCACCCGGCCCGATCTGCTGCGTATCCAAAGGCATGGCGGCCCCTTCGTGCGCGCGAGCCACGGACGGAGGCACATGCACGCCGGGCTTCGGGCTACCGGTGCACTTGCCGCGTGTCCATGGGTCTGCGGACTGTCGTCCGCGCCGACACGCGGACGATGCTGCGTGGAACCGGCCGGCGGTCTGTTCGGGCTGCGCCCTCGCCACCATGAACGGCAGGGGAAGTCTAGCACCTGGCGCGTGGCACTTGTCCAGCGCACGTGCGTTCGTGTGCCTGGCACACGGCTGGCACCGTCGGTGCCTGTGCTAGCATCGACGCGAAGAGAGCGACCATCCCAGTGAACCGCGGCCCGCAACGACAGCGCGACGACCGCCCCTCCAGGCGGGTACTTGCAAATGCCCCCCGGCTGGCTGCGCGCCAGGCGATGCGCCCGCTGTCGTTCCGCGTGCTGCGCCGCCTCGCCGCAGCGACCTTCACGTCCGGCACGCTGCTGGCACGCGAGCTGTCGGTGTCGCGTTCGACGATCTGGACGGCGGTACGCGACATCGAACGGTCGGGGGTCGCGATCGAGCATGGGTTGGGCAGGGGCTATCGGCTCATGCAGTCGATCGACTTCATTGACGCGGCGGGCGTGCAGTCGATGCTCGGGCAGTCGGCGCGCGGGCTTTCGCTGACCGTGCTCGACCATTGCGAATCGACGAACACCGCGCTCGCGCGCCAGGCCGAGGACGGCGCACCGCATGGCACCGTCCTGCTCGCGGAATGGCAGACCGCCGGCCGTGGCCGTTTCGACCGTCGATGGTCGAGTGCGCCGGGTGCGGGGCTGACCTTCTCGGTGCTGTGGCGTTTCGACAAGGGGTCTTCGCTCGCAGGGCTCAGCCTGGTCGTGGGTCTGGCCATCGCCGATGCGCTGCGCGTGCTCGGGCTGCGCGAGGTGCGCCTGAAATGGCCGAACGACGTGCTGGTGCGCCGGCGCAAGCTGGCCGGCGTGCTGACCGAGATCCGGGGCGACATGCTCGGCCCGTGTGCCGCGGTGATCGGCATCGGGCTCAACGTGCGCCTGCCGCAGTCGACGATCGATGCGATAGACCAGCCGGTGACCGACCTCGCGCGCAGCGGGCTCGACACCCTCGATCGCAATGCGATCCTGGGCGCCGTGCTGTCGGGGCTGGCCTCGGCGCTCGAGCGGTTCGGCCGGGAAGGCTTCGCGCCGTTCCGGCGCGAGTGGCAGGCCCACTGCGCCAGCCTGCATCGCACCGTGCGCGTGGTCCTGCCCGATGGCGGCGTGGTGCGCGGCACGATGCTCGGCGTGGATGCGCAGGGTGCGCTGCGCATCGAGGTCGATGGCGAGACGCGCCGGGTGTTCAGCGGCGAACTGCTCGAGCCTTCTTCCTCGGCCTCGCGCACGAAGGCCGATGGCACGGCCTCGCGCCGGCCGCAGCAGGCGGAGATCGAATGATCGTCGCGCTCGATGCCGGCAATACACGGGTGAAGTGGGCCGTGCACCCGGGCGGACGGCCGGTGGCGGGCCGGTTCCTCGGCGAAGGAGCCCTCTCGCCCGAGGCGATCGATGCGCTGCCGGATGCCTGGGCAGCCTGGGGCAGGCCGGACGAGATCGTCGCCTGCAGCGTGGCCGGTTCGGCCACCGACGCGGCGATCGACCGCGTCGGGTCGCGCCTGTCGGTGCCGGTGCGGCGCATCCTGCCGGTCGCCGAAGCGGGCGGCGTGCGCAACCTCTACGGCCAGCCGGCGAGCCTCGGGGCCGACCGCTGGGCGGCGCTCGTGGGCGCACGCGCACGAACCCGCGGCGCGGCGCTCGTGGTCGACGCGGGCACGGCGATGACGGTCGATGCGCTCGCCGCCGATGGCCGTTTCCTCGGCGGCCTGATCGTGCCGGGCTACGACCTGATGCGCGCCGCGCTCGCGCGGGGCACGGCGCGGCTTCCGGTTGCCGTGGGGCGCTTCGATCCGTTCCCGCGCTCGACCGATGACGCGATCGTCACCGGTGCGCTCCAGGCGATGGCCGGCGCCGTCTCGCGTACGCTGGAGGCGATGGTCGCAGCCGGCGAGGCGGCCCCGCAGCTGATGCTGACCGGCGGCTGTGCGCCGCTGCTGCGGGGTCCGCTGGCCGCATACGGGCCGGTCGAGGTGCCGTCGCTGGTGCTCGAGGGCCTGCTGATGCTGGCCGGCGAGGGCGGGGCCGATGCGCCGACGCACGGCTGCGTTTCGGAGCCTGCGATGGCGAGGCCGCGATGATGCGCTGGCTGGTTGCGCTGCTGCTCGTCGCCAACATCCTGTTCGGTGCGCTGGTCGGCTTCGGCGGTTCGTCGCGCAATCCGGATGCGCAGCTGCTCGACCTGCAGATGAATGCGCAGCAGGTGCGCGTGGTCGGCGGTGGCCAGGACCAGCCCGCGCCCAAGGGCAAGCCGGCAGTACCGGGCGCAGCCTGCCTTGCCTGGGGCCCGTTCGCCGAGGCCGACGCCGCGCGTGCGCGCGAACTGCTGTCCGCCCTGGTGCCGGCCGAAGCGGTGACGTCGCGCGAAGTGGTGGGTGCGCCGTCGTGGTGGGTGTTCATGCCACCGCAGAAGAGCCGTGCCGAGGCGCAGCGCAAGATGGCCGAACTGAAGACGCTGGGGATCACCGGCTACTCGCTGGTCGAGACCGAGAATGAATGGCAGAACGCGGTCGACCTGGGCGTGTTCCCCAGCGAGGCGCGTGCGCGCGAGTACCTGGCGACGCTGCAGCAGGCCGGCGTGCGTAGCGCGCAGGTGGGCGAGCGGCGCGGTCGCGCCGGCGTCGAATGGCTGGTGCGAGAGCCCGGCGAGGCGGTGATGGCACGCGTGCTCGAGATCAAGCAGGCGAACTTCCCGGAAAGCGCGCTGGGCGCGATCGAGTGCCCGGCGGGGCCTGCGCGCTGAACGCCGGGCACTGAAGCCCGGGCGGGCGGTGCCCGGGTGGCCGCGACGCACCCGGTGGATCGGCTGTGCAGGCCGTCAGGACTGGACGGAGCGGGGCCGGAAGGGTGTCACGGCTGCGCTGGCAGTGCCTGCCGCGCGCTCGGAGGGATCTCCCGCGATGGCCCCTGCTTCGCCCTTGCCGGGATCTTCCCCGGTCTTCAGCAGGACTTCCATCCGTGCCGGCGGCAACGCCGCGTGGAACAGGTAGCCCTGCATCAGCGCGCAACGGTGCGACACCAGGAACTCGCGCTGCGCCTCGGTCTCGACACCCTCTGCGACCACTTCGATGAACAGGCTGCGCGCCAGCGAGATGATGGCTTCCACGATCGCTGCGGTGTCGCGCTTCTCGCTGATCTCGGCCACGAACGATCGGTCGATCTTGAGCCGCTGCACCGAGAACCGCTTCAGGTACGACAGCGACGAATAGCCGGTTCCGAAGTCGTCGACCGAGATCGATGCGCCGAGGCGGGACAGCGCGCGCAGCGTGTCGAGCGTGCCCTTGGTGTCTTCCATCAGCGTGTGTTCGGTGATCTCGAACTCGAGCCGCTTCGCGTCGAACCCGGTGTCGGCAACGATCTGTTCGACCAGTTCCGCCAGCCGCGGGTCCTTGAACTGGCTGGCCGACAGGTTGATCGCCAGGCGCAGCGGGCGACCCTGCCGGTCGACCCAGGCGCGCGTCTCCCGGCAGGCGCGGCGCAGCGCCCAGGCGCTGACGCTGCGGATCAGGCCGGTCTCTTCCAGCAGCGGGATGAACGCGTCGGGCTGAAGTTCGCCGCGCTGCGGATGCTGCCAGCGCAGCAGTGCCTCGACTGCGATGATGTCGCCATCGGATGCATCGACCTGCGGCTGGTAGTGCAGCTCGAGTTCGCCGCGTTCGAGGATGCCCGGCAGGTCGGTCTCGAGGGCGAGGCTCTCGGAGAGCCCGAGGCCCATCGCCGGAAGGTAGAAGCGGTAGGTGTTCTTGCCGGCTGCCTTCGCGCGGTACATCGCGATGTCGGCATGCTTGAGCAGCAGTTCCGGCGTGGCGCCGTCGCGCGGATACGCCGCGATGCCGATCGACGGCGACACGAACAGCTGGCGCCGCTCGACGGTGAACGGTCGTTCGAACGCCTGGAAGATCTTCGCGATCACCATCTCGGCATGCTCGGCCTGCGCGAGGTCGGCGAGGATCAGCGCGAACTCGTCGCCGCCCAGGCGCGCGACGGTGTCGTGCGCACGCACGCATTCGGTCAGCCGGGTGCCGGCGGCGCGCAGCAGCACGTCGCCCGCGGCATGGCCGAGCGTGTCGTTCAGCGTCTTGAACCGGTCGAGGTCGAGGTAGAGCAGTGCGACGGCCTTGCCGCTGCGCTGGGCATGGCCGAGGGCCTGCGCCAGCCGGTCGACGAACAGGTTTCTGTTCGGAAGGCCGGTGCGGTCGTCGTAATGGGCGAGGTAGTTGATGCGCTTCTCGGTGCGCTTGCGTTCCGAGATGTCGGACACCATGCACTGGATCGAGTGCGCGCCGCCGAAACTCATCGGCGTGGCGATCAGTTCGGCCTCGAACTCGGTGCCGTTCATCCGCAGCAGCTTCACCTCGACCCGCGTGGTGGTGCCGCGCTTGCTGGTATGGGCCAGCCGCTCGGCGAGGCCGGGGCGCGAGTTGCGCTGGACATGGCCGACGATGCTCCGGCCGATCAGTTCGGTGGTGCTCGCCGCCCCGACCATGCGCGCGAGGGCGGCGTTGGAATAGACGAAGCGGTCGCGGGTGAGCACGAAGATGCCCAGGGGCGCGGTCTCGACCAGCGCGCGGTAGCTCGCCTCACTGTCGCGCAAGGCCGCGGCCGAGCGGTCGCGCTCGATCACGATGCTGGCCAGGTCGGTCGCGCCGTTCGCCAGGTCGAGTTCGCGCTGCGTGGGCCGCCGGCATTCGCGGTAGTAGACCGCCAGCGTGGCCATCGCCTTGCCCGAGGCGCCGAGGATCGGCGTCGACCAGCAGGCTCGCAGCCCGTGCTTGAGCGCGATCGGCGCATACGTCGCCCATGCCGGATGGGTGGCGATGTCCTCGACGATGACCTGCCTGCCGGTGTAGGCCGCGCAGCCGCAGGAACCCGCCTGGGGGCCGATCGGCAACCGGTCGATCGCCTGGCTGTAGGCCTCGGGCAGGCTCGGTGCGGCGGCGACATGGACGCGTTCGTCCTGGATCAGCAGCACCGAGCACCATGCGCCGGGTGCCTGGGCCTCGATGTTCTTGCACAGCGCGCCAAGCACGTCGGGGAGGCTGGCACCGCTCGCGATCATGCCGAGCAGCACCCGGCTGGCGACCAGTTCGCGCGGCGGCGGCGCGAGGCCTTCCGCGACCGGCAGCATGGCTGCGGCGGCGCTCGCGTCGGTGCTGGACTCGTTGCTGCTCATCTCGTTAAGCCTGCCCGGGATCGCGTGCGTGAGCCTCCTATGGTACGGGATCGAACGATGGGCTGGAAGCGCGGGACATGCATCAGGTTCACGCCCCCTTCGTCGAAATGCGGTAAACCCTGGAGCCTGCAGAAGCGTTGTTCCTAGCAGGAGATGTCCGCCATGCACGACCGACCGTGTCTACAACCTCGCCCGACGGCACGCGCATCATCGCGCTGGTGCAGCGTGGTCGTTGCCGGCGTGGCGCTGCTTGCCGGTGGGTGTGCGTCCACTACCGAGCTTGGCCGCACCGACAGGTTGCCGGAAGGCACGCTTCCGCCTTCGAAAGAGGTGGGGCCTCCGGTGAACATACAACCTGCGCCGCTCGCTCGCGAGTTCCGGCCCGTGCCGCATCATCCATGGGCGCACGGCCCGATGTGGCACGGGCCGCGTTGCTTCGATCCGCTGCTGTGCCGGCACTGGGGCGGGCATGGCTTCCACGGCCCGCACCGGGGGCCCGGATTCGGATTGCATTACCGGGTCTTCTGAACGCCGGTCAGAGCGTACGGATGCGCTCCAGCAGCGAAGTGGTCGAGCGCTCGTGCACGAACGGGATGGACACCACGCGGCCGCCTGAGGCGACCACCTCGGTACCGCCGACGATGCGCT
>JAIENF010000545.1 GCA_019751575.1 Burkholderiales bacterium | reverse complement strand
AGCGGCCATCCCCCAGGCGCTCGACATGGAAGGTGGCGTGGTAGGGATCGCTGCCTTCGGGGCCGAAGCGTCCGCCCAGCGCGAGGGTGACGTCGGCTCCCTGGCCAGCGGCGTGCGCAGCGGCTGCCGACTCGGGGTCGAAGAAGAACCCGAGCACGGCCTTTCGAGCGTCGTTGCGCACCAGCGCGGCGAGCAGCCCGGTGGTGTCCCCGGTGCCGCCGGCGCCGGGGTTGTCCTGCGTGTCGGCGATCACGACCGGGCGCTTCGCGTTCCCGGCGATGCGCATCGCCTGCTGCACGGCCTCGTCCGGCTGCAGCAGCGGCTGCGCGAACTCGGCCTCGCGCGCCTCGATGTCGCGTAGCAGCGCATCGGCCGCGGCATCGGCAGCGGCCTGGGTCCAGGCGTAGACCACGACCGACGGCCCGCAGTCGTGCAGGTCGGCCGGCGGGAAGCCGGCGAGGTAGGCGACGCTCAGCACGTCGCCCTGTTCGAGCCGCGCCGAGTGCTCGATGATCGCCTTCGACGGATCGATCATCGTGCACTGCGAATTGAGCGGCAGCAGGAAGGCCGGCTTGCGCAGCGCCCGCCCCGCCGGGCGACCGCGTTCGAGTACCTGCTCCAGCACGCGCGCTGCGCGCTCGCCGGTGTCGACCCGGTCGACATGCGGATAGGTGCGGTAGGCCTCGACGCCATCGGCGTACTTCACCATCTCCGGGGTGACGTTGGCGTGGTAGTCGAGGCTGTACACCACCGGCACCGCGTCGCCAACCGCGGCGCGGATCCGCCGCAGCAGTTCGCCCTCGCAGTCCTCGAAGTCCTCGCACACGGCTGCACCGTGCAGGTCGAGGTAGATCGCATCCACCGGCATCGCCTGCGACAGCATCCCCACCATCTCGCCGGCGATGCGCTCGAACGCATCGCGCGTCACGTAGCCGCCGGCACCGCCGCTGGTCCAGACCAGCGGCGCATAGTCGTGCGCCGGCCCCATCTGCTTCAGGAAGCCCGAAAGCGCGAAGCTGGTGTCGGACAGCCACTCGAGCACGTCCGGGCCACGCACCAGCGGCGGGCGGTCACGGTGCGCGGCGAAGTAGGCGAAGTCGGTACGGATCGGGACGAAGCAGTTCGTCTCGTGCTGGAAGCCGCCGATTGCGATGCGTGCCATGGTGGTCAGTCGCCTCCCTTGATGCCTGCCGTCCTGACGATGCGGTCGATCTGCCCGGCGGCGTGCTTCGCCAGCGCGAGCATCTGCTCGGGCGTGTTGGCACCGGGTTCGGTACCCGCCTGCAGCAGGCCGTCGCGAAACTCGGGCACGTTCATCACCTTGCCGATCGCCGCCGACAGCAGGTTCACGATGTCGCGCGGGGTCTGCCCCTGGGTGACGATGGCGTAGAACGGCGTGAACTCGAAGCCGGGCAGGCCGGCGGCCTCGGCCACCGTCGGTACATCGGGCAGCTGCGGCGAACGGGTTGCCGAGGTGACGGCCAGCGCACGCAGCTTGCCGGCCCTGACGAAAGCGATCGTGCCGCCGAGCACCGAGGTGCCCATCTCGACGCGACCGGCCATCACGTCGATGTACAGCTGGCTGGAGCCCTTGAACGGTACATGGTTGATGTCGATCTTCGCCGCGCCGCGGAAGTACTCCGCCGCGAGGTGCGGCGTTGCACCGACGCCTGAAGACCCGTAGTTGAGTTCGCCCGGCCGCTTGCGCGCGAGCGCGATCAGCTCCTTCAGGTTCTTCGCGGGCAGCGCGTTGTTCACGTAGAACACCAGCGGAAAGGTGCCGACCTTCGATACCCAGGCGAAGTCCTTCCACGGATCGACCGGCATGTCGGGCCGCAGGCTGCGGATGCCGGCCAGGCCGGAGGCCGCGAGCAGCAGCGTGTAGCCGTCCGGTGGCGCCTTGGCGGTGAACTCCCAGGCGACCAGCCCGCCAGCGCCGGGACGGTACTCGACGATCACCTGCTGGCTCAGGACCTTCGCCAGCGGGCCGGCGAGCATCCGGGCATGCAGGTCGTCGCCGCCGCCGGGGGGTGCACGCACGATCAGCCGCAGGGGCTTCACCGGGAAGGACTGGGCGAAGGCGGGCGCAGCGAACGCCAGCAACGTGGCACACACGACGGCGCAGCGCAGAGGGTGGCGGCGTGGCGGGGAACCCATCGGCGACTCCATCATTCGGCGAGGAAGGAAGGCAAAGCATATCGCCCCTTCCTGCACAGCGTGTGCGGAGGCAATCGGCTACGCTATCGCCCGCGGCAAGACAATGACAAGAATTCATCCATCGCCCAGGGGGACCCACATGACAGTCGACCGAGATCCGATGTTTCCCATTCGCAGTGACGCGCGGCCCGATGCGCAGCCCGATGCCTCGCGCCGGCGGTTGCTCGCTGGCACGGCCGCGCTGGGTGCCCTGTCGGTAGCCGGTTGCGCGACGACCGGCGGCAGCGGTGGCCTGCCGTCGCGCGGCGAATGGCTGGTGCGTGGTGGGCATGTGATGACCATGGACCGCAAGGTCGGCGACCTGCCCGGGGCCGACGTCCATGTACGCGATGGCGCGATCGTCGCCGTGGGCACCGGGTTGCAGGTGCCCGGCGCCCAGGTGATCGATGCGCGCGGCATGATCGTGCTGCCCGGGCTGGTCGAGACCCACTGGCACATCTGGAACACGATCCTGCGCAGCATGTCGGGTTCGGAGAAGAAGTTCGGCTACTTCCCGACCGCGCTCGGCATCGGCCGGGTGTACGAGGCGTCGGACATGTACCACAGCGCGCGGCTGGCCAGCGCCGAGGCGGTGTTCTCCGGCATCACCTTCGTGCACGACTGGTGCCACAACATCCGCACGCCGCAGCATGCGCGCGAGGCGTTGCGCGGCCTGCAGCAGTCCGGCCTGCGCGGCCGGTTCTCCTACGGCACGATGCAGGGCCATCCGGTCGATCGGCCGATGGACATCGCCGACCTCGAGCGGCTGCGCGCAGACTGGTCGCAGCACTCGAACGGCGGCCTGCTGTCGCTCGGCGTCGCCTGGCGCGGCGTCTCGACGGGAGGCACCGGCGTGATCAAGGCGGAGGCCACGCGCGAGGATGTGGCGGCGGCTCGCCGGCTCGGGTTGCCCGTGTCGGTGCACCTGAACAACTCGCGCGCCCGGGCCGGCGGTATCGCGCAACTGGCGAAGGACGGGCTGCTCGGCGACGACCTGCAGGCGATCCATGCCGTGTGGGTGACGCCGGAGGAAGTGAAGGCGCTGGCTGCATCGGGCGCGTCGGTGAGCATCTCGCCGTTCAGCGAACTTCGCATCGGCTTCGGCGTGCCGCCGACCAGCCGCTTCCTGGAAGCCGGCATCCCGATGGGCCTCTCGGTGGACACCACTGCCCTGTCGGGGAATGCCGACATGTTCGGCATCATGAAGATCACGCAGAATGCCGAGAATGCCCGTACCGAGAACGAGTTCCAGCTGCCGGCGCGCCGCGTGCTCGAGCTGGCGACCATCGAGGGCGCGCGTTCGATGGGCATGGCCGATCGCATCGGCTCGCTGGTGCCGGGCAAGCGCGCCGACCTGATCATGGTCGACACGCGTGCGATCAACCTCGGCGTGTTCACCGACCCGGCGCACATGCTGGTCGAGGCGGCGCAGCCGTCGAACGTCGACACGGTGATGGTCGACGGGCGCATCCTGAAGCGCGGCGGTCGGCTGCTGGCGGTCGATGCCGGCCAGGTGGTGGACGAGGCACGGATCGCGCTCGCCGGGCTGCGCAAGCGGGCAAACTGGTGGTGATCAACCAATGATGGACGCACGATGATGGCTATGAGCGAATCCCCCTGCGCCCCGGCGCGCCACTTCCTGGAAACGGCTTCCTGCGGGCGTGCGCTGGCGGAGTGGGCGGGGAAGCCGCTGCGCAGCCGTTTGCGCGCATCGATCGGGGGGGCGCTGCTGCTGGCCGGCGCTGTCGTCCTCGCCCTGGCGGCCGGGCCGACGCCAGCCGGCGCGGCCGCACTGCGGCTGGCGCTGTCAGGCGATGTCACGTCGCTCGACCCGCACTTCCTCAACGCCGCGCCCAACAACACGGTCGCGCGCCACGTGTTCGAGTCGCTGGTGCAGGTCGATGCCGATGGCCAGCTGCAGCCGGCGCTGGCCGAATCCTGGCGCGCGGTCGACCCGACCACCTGGGAGTTCCGGCTGCGCCGAGGCGTGCGTTTCCACAACGGGCAGGAGATGACCGCCGAAGACGTGATCTTCTCGCTCGAGCGGCCGTCGCTGCTGGTGAAGAGCCCGGGGCCGTTCACCGCATTCACGCGCCCGGTGGTCGGCAAGGAGATCGTCGATCCGTACACCATCCGGCTGCGTACCGCGACGCCGTACGGCCCGCTGCCGCTCGACCTGTCGAACATCTTCGTCGTGTCGCGAAAGGTCGCGGAGTCTGCTTCCACCGACGATTTCAACACCGGCAAGGCGGTGATCGGTACCGGGCCGTGGCGCTTCTCCAGCTGGCGCCGTGGCGATGCAGTCGAACTGCTTCGCAACGACCAGCACTGGGGCGCGAAGCCCGCGTTCGATCGGGTGACCTTGCGCATCATCACCAGCGACCCGACCCGGATGGCGGCGCTGCTGTCCGGCGATGTCGACGCGATCGAGGCCGTGCCCACCGCCGACATCGCGAAGTTGCGCGCCAACCCGAAGTTCGTCGTCGAACAGCGCGCCTCGTGGCGCACGCTGTTCTTCCACCCGGACCATTCGCGCGACCGGTCGCCGTTCGTGTACGACAAGTCGGGCCGGCCGCTGGAGAAGAACCCGCTGCGCGATGCGCGGGTGCGGCAGGCGATCTCGATGGCGATCGACCGCCGGGCGCTGGTCGAGAAGACGATGGAGGGGCTGGCCACGCCTGCGACCAACGTGGTCGCCCCCGGCATCCTGGGCAACAACCCGACGCTCAAGCCTGACGCCTACGACCCGGTCGCCGCGCGCAAGCTGCTGGCCGAAGCGGGCTGGCCTGACGGCTTCGGCATGACGCTGCATGGTCCGAACGACCGCTACATCAACGACGAGCAGGTGGTGCAGACCGTCGCGCAGATGCTGTCGCGCATCGGCATCGCGGTGAAGGTCGAGACGCAGCCGGTCGCGGTGTATTTCGCGCGTGCGCGCAAGCACGAGTTCAGCTTCGCGCTGCTGGGCTGGGGTTCCAACGCGGGCGACTTCGCGTTGCGCACGCTGGTCGGCACGCCCAATGCCGAGACCGGCTGGGGCACCTGGAACTGGGGCCGATACAGCAACCCGAAGGTCGATGCGCTGGTGCAGTCGTCGCTGGCCAACGTCGATCCGAAGAAGCGCGATGCGATCTCGCGCGAAGCGATGGCGATCGCGATGCGCGACCATGCCGTGATCCCGCTGCACCACCAGTTCGCCTCATGGGCGATGCGACGCGGCGTGCGCTACACCGCGCGGCTCGACGAGTTCACCTACGCCCACCAGTTCCGGCTCGAGTAAATCCGGGTCAGAGACGATTTATCGAAGCTCGCCCGCTGGCGGCCCCCGGGGTCAGATGCCGTCTTGCCAGCCCGAGTTTCGGCCGCCAGCGTATGATTTCCGGATGCGCGTAGCCAGTCGCTGCGCGCGACACTCTCCCCGTCCCGCGTGCCAGCTGCCTGATCGGATTCCCATGGGTGCGATCGAATCACCGACCCGGATCAAGTTGACCGTCGATCAGTACTACCGGATCACCGACGCCGGCGTCTTCCCGGCGGACGCGCGCCTGGAACTGATCAACGGGGAGATCTTTGAAATGTCGCCGATCGGCACGCTGCATGCGGGCACGGTGGACCGCCTGGCACAGGCGCTGATCCTTGCCCTCGGACGCCGGGCGATCGTCGGCATCCAGCGGCCGGTGCAGGCCCCCGAATACAGCGAGCCGCAGCCCGATCTCGTGCTGCTGCCGCCCCGGGATGACTTCTACACGTCGCGCCATCCGTTGCCGGAAGACGTGCTGCTGGTGATCGAGGTAGCCGACACGTCGCTGCAGTTCGATCGGACGGTGAAGGCTCGCCTGTACGCGGCGCATGGCGTACCGGAGTACTGGGTGGTCGATGCCCGCTCGCGAACGATCGAGGTGTTTCGTTCGCCGCATGCGGATGGCTACGCGGAAGCGTACGTCTTCTCCGGGAAATCGCTTGTTTCGCCGCTTGCGTTTGTTGATTGCAGATGGACGGTGGACGAACTGCTGGGCTGAGCCGGGCGGCCCTGCGTGCGTCCTGGCACCGGCTTCAGTGCTTCACTCGATCACTCCGCCTTCAACCCGTTCTGCTTCACCAGCGCCCCCCATCGCGCATGGTCGGCGCGGAAGAACGCTGTGAACTCGTCGGGGCTGCTGCCCACCGGCTCCGCGCCCTGCATCAGCAGCTTCTCGCGCAGGCCGGGGGTGCGCAGCACCTTGCCGGTCTCCTCCGCCACGCGGAGCAGGATGTCGCGCGGCGTGCCAGCCGGGGCGAACAGGCCGCTCCAGCCGCTGAACGTGAAGCCCGGAATGCCGGCCTCGATCATCGTGGGTATGTCGGGCGCAGCCGGGAAGCGTTTCGCACCGGTCACTGCCAGCGCGCGCAGGCGTCCGGCGCGCACCTGCGGCATGACGGACGGCAGGGTCGAGAACATCATCGGCACGTGGCCGCCGAGCAGGTCGGTGACCGCGGGACCGCCGCCCTTGTAGGAGATGTGGATCAGGTCCACCTTTGCCAGCGCCTTGAAGAGTTCCCCTGACAGGTGCGTGCCCGACCCGACGCCCGAGGAGGCGAAGGCGATCTCGCCGGCCCGCTTCCGGGCAAGCTCGGCCAGTTCCTTCACCGACCTGACCGGCAGGGCCGGCGTGACCACCAGGATATTCGGCGCATCGATCAGTTGCGTGACCGGCAGCACGTCCTTCAGCGGATCGATCGCCAGCGCAGCCTGC
>JAIENF010000265.1 GCA_019751575.1 Burkholderiales bacterium | reverse complement strand
CGATCGTCGACGCCTTCGGCCCCCTGGCCGCGCGGCCGGACGGCGCACTCGACCGCGCCTGGATGCGCGGCCAGGCGTTCGGCAACCCGGCGCAGAGAGCCCGGCTGGAGGCGATCCTGCACCCGATGATCCGCGCCGCGGCGGAGGCGGAACTGGACCGCGTGGAAGGTCCTTACGCGCTGCTGGCGGTACCGTTGCTCACGGGCGAGGGCGGATACCGCGAGCGGATGGACCGGGTATTGGTGGTAGACTGCTCGCGCGATCGACAGATCGACCGGGTGATGCAGCGCAGCGGGCTGACCCGTGAGCAGGTGATTGCCATCATCGCGGTCCAGCCCACGCGCGAGCAGCGGCTCGCGATGGCGGATGACGTGATCGACAATGACGGTGAAGAGTTCGCGCTCGCGCCGCAGGTCGATGCGCTGCACCCGAAGTACCTGCGCCTTGCGCAATCGAAACGGACGGCGGCGAGCCTCGCCCGCCCGGACGACTGAACTGAAGAGCCGTGCGTCGTTGATCCTCGCGAACACTGCCGCGAGATCCTGCGAAACAGCATGTTGGATTCGCACCAGCTACCCGAGCAGACCGCAGCTATCGTGATCGACTACGAGTTTCCACTTAATGAGCGCACGCGAACGCTGCTCAGGCTGGAAGACCTCTACGACAAGCTCGCCTATTTCGTCTCGCGCGACCATCCGCTCGAGCACCACACCGCGCTCGTCACCCTGTTCGAGATCATCGAGGTGGCCAGCCGTGCGGACCTGAAGTCCGACCTGCTCCAGGAACTCGAGCGCCAGAAGCATTCGCTCGAGGCGCTGCGCAACAATCCGCAGATCTCGGTCGAGGCGCTGGATGCCGTGCTGCGCGACATCGACCATGCCGCGGGCAGACTCTACAACCTCACCGGCAAGATCGGCCAGGACGTGCGCGACAACGAATGGCTGATGAGCATCCGCCAGCGCTCGAACATCCCGGGTGGGGTCTGCGAGTTCGACCTGCCGACCTACCACTACTGGCAGCATCGTCCGATCGAGGAGCGCCGTGCCGACCTCGACCAGTGGATGGGGCCGTTCCTGCCGCTGCGCGACAGCCTGACCATCGTGCTGCGCATCCTGCGCGACAGCGGCAAGTCGTCGCAGCGCGTGGCCGCCCAGGGCGTGTTCCAGCAGATGCTCGCCGGCCGCGCGGTGCAGCTGGTGCGGGTGCGGGTGGCACGCGAATTCCCCTGCGTACCCGAAGTCAGCGCGAACCGCTACATGCTGAACATCCGGTTCACGCAGCAGGTGCCGGGCAGCGACCGGCCGAAGGCGATCGAAGCGGACATCCCGTTCGACCTCACCTTCTGCAACCTGTAGCGGGCCAGCACCCCGCTCAGAACTCGGACCGCTTCCGGCGGTCGTTCCTGGCACTCCGACGCCCCGTGCGGCGCTTGCCGTCCGCCGCCGCCCTGCGCTCGATTGCTCGCCGGTCGTCGCTGTGCCGGCGGTCTTCCAGGCGGACCTTCTGCGCCGCCTTCGCCGCGGCCAGCCAGCGGATGCCTTCCTGGTCGATGTAGAAGCATTCCGAGAAGTCGATCACGACGCTGTCGTCGCGGGCGATCGCGCGGTGGTACATCGCCTCGATCACCGGCAGCGAGCCGTAGTACAGGTTGCCCCGGATCTTCAGCACGTTGCCGTTCAGGCTGATGTTCGGATGCGCCTGCTCCCACTTCGAGTAGGCGATCGCCAGCACCGAGCCGACGATGACCGCGCCGAACAGGTCGAGGAACAGCACGGAAAGGAAAGAGGCCACGAACACCACCGCCTCGCGCCGATCCTTGAAGTGGGGCTTGATGTCCTCCCAGTTGATCATGTTGGCGCCGAGCAGCATGATGATCGCGGCCATCGCGGGCATGGGCATTGCAGCGATCAGCGGTGCCAGGAAGAGCACGAGCAGCAGCAGCCAGAGCGCCGAACTGACGATGGCCAGTCTGCTGTGGCTGCCGAGCCTGTGCACCAGCCACATACGGTTGAACGACGCGCAGGTGGGCAGGGACGACAGGAAAGGCAGCAGGCAGTTCGACGTGGCGTCGGAGAAGATCGCCTTGCGGCTGTCGGTAAAGCCGCCGGCCTTGCGGTTCATGCGGCGCATGGCTGCGACGGTCTGGAACAGCCCGAGCAGTGCAAGAGTGACTGCACCCGGGAGGATCGCGATGATGTCCGGCATCGCCTCCTGGGTGAACAGCGGCAGCGACGGCATGACGAGCCCGATCGAGGACAGGTTACCGATCTTCTCGATCAGGCTGACCTGTGCACCGAGCGCGTAGTGCAGGTACTCCGAATAGAGCGTACCGGCCGCGATGCCGACCAGGATCGCCCAGTTGCGCATACGCGGCACCTGCTGGACGATGACGCAGGTGACCAGCGTGACAAGTCCGATCTGGATCGCATGCAGGTTGCCGATCTCCAGCACCGCGAGGAATGACTGCCATGCGATCCACAGCGGCCACTCGACTTCCGTGTTGATCGGCAGGCCGCCGAAGGTTGTCAGCGACTTGAAGATCAGGAACAGGCCGATGCCGCAGATCATGCCGTTGATCACCGGCTCGCTGACCAGGTCGAGCATGCGGCCCAGGGGACGCACAACGTAAAACATCATCTGGATGAGCCCGCACAGCAGGCCCAGTGTCAGGGCATAGCCCATGTACTCTGCGCCGAATGGCGGGGCGACCGGCAGCAGGGTCACTCCGATGGTCGCAGACATCGCAGTATTCGGCCCGCCATGGAACACTCTGGACGGGTTCAGCATCGCGCAGAACAGCACGCCCCAGATCGCCGCGTAGATGCCGAAATGCGGCGGCACGCCAGCGAGGGTCACTGAAAACGCCACGGCCTGCGGCAGCGTGACCAGTGCCAGCGTCAGGCCCACCATCAGGTTGCCGCTGGTCTGGGGCCAGTCGCGGGAAAGGTCCTCCCGGTACCGCTGCAACGTCGCCAATCCCCTCATCGGGCCGCTGCCGGTGCCTGCCGGGGCTCGGGATGCTTCCGCTCCATCGCGGCATCGGTCAGGCGAAGCAGGGGAGGCATTATCCGCATCAGCGCCTGCTGCTGGAGGGCGACCAGCGGCCCCTGCTTGTCACCCGCGGGGCGGGGCAGGTTGCTGATGAAGTAGGCGATGTCCCGGCACTCCTGGTTGGTGAGCGTATTCTCCGCACCGAGCGGCATGTTGCGGCAGATGAACCCCGGAAGGATCGTTGCCACGTAATAGAAATAGTTGCGCGACTGCATATTCCAAGAATTCGGCCCGGCAACCGCCGGCCCGATCAAGTGCCCGTTCACCTCGATGCCATGCCCCTGGGCGCCGTGGCAATGCTGGCACTTGGCCCTGTAGATCGCCTCCCCGCGGATGTAGTCGTCGCCCTGCTTGCCCGTGTGGGATGCGGGAATCTCATCGACACCCTGCTCCTCGTAGCTGACTCCGATCTGCAGTCCGAGAGCGGCCGAGAGGAATCGGGTGTATGCGGTGACATCACGGATCAGGTCGTCTGCGATGTTCGGCTTGTAGCCGTTGGATGAATTGATGTAGCACTGCATCTGCCGCAACTCGAACGGCAGCAGCAGCCCGGTGAAGCGGTCATACATGTCTGCCATCACCCACGAAGCGCCCAGGCTGAGCGAACCCAGCAGCCTGTTACCCTCGGCGTCCTGCTTGTCACCTACGCCCTGGTGGCAATGGTTGCAACTGACATGGCTGCCGCGGATGAAACGCGTGGCATTCCAGCGCTCTTCCGCCACGCTCTGCGCCTGTCGACCCTGGGTGTCGTCGATGATGTTGCAACCCCGCTGGATCGCCCGCACGTCGTCCTCGGTGTACCCGGTGGTTGCCACGGCCATGCCGGTGTGTTTCAGCAGATACGGCGACTGGTATGTCGCGCCTGCCACGAGGCCATACTTTGCGAGCTTCTCGGCGCAGGCGGGCGTGAGCACCACCGGCGACTGCCGTATGTCTTCCCGTTCGAGCTGCTTTGCCACTGCGAGCGCGTAGAGGCCACCCAGCGCGACCACCAGCACCGCAACCTTGCCAATCTTCCATCCGAGTGTCGACATGGCCTATCCTCGCGTTCGCAGGGCGCCCTCGCCCAGTCCAAGGTGCCGCGCAACCGCCCGGGCGAGGAGGCGGATGTCGCGGACAGCCGGATCGTAGATAGTGGGCACGAAACCGTTCAACGAATTGGCGTAACACCACCGGACGCGTTCTTCGAACGACATGCGCCTGCCGAGCTTCGGATCGACACGGTCCGAATTGACGAAGCTGTAGGCGATGTCTTCGACTGAATGGCAGCCCGAACAGGATGTCGGCGCCGTGCCGGCGGCGGCACGGGTAAACCGCGGCGCATACGTTTCGGTGTGATGGACGAGGTTGTAGCCGTTCCTGACCGCACGGGAAAACTGGCCGTCCGCCCCGAAATGATCGACGTCGTAGGCGACCCGGAATTCTTCCCAGCCAGGTTCCGCCTGCACGTCGGAGCGGAACGCCGGTACTCCGGACCCGAAGTGTGCCCACAAAACGAACACAACCATCAGGGCGACCCTGAAGGGCATGGCGAAACGGCTGGCGCCACCCGCCTTCGCCTTAGGTTCGGAATCAGTGGGTCCTGGTGGCGTAGACGGCTCGTTCATGCCCTGCACTATGCGTTATCTGGTTGGTACCCCTTTGCCGAACACCGCGTTGATCATCCGGCGATGGGGATCGTAATCCTTATCCTGAGCCTTGCGAATACCCGTCGTCAGGGCCGACTTCAGGATTGCCCTTCCAGCCTCGGTGGAATCAAGCTCGACCATGGTCGACTGGATCGCGTCGCGCAGCCTGGCAGGCATCGTGCGCTTCACGGCCCAGGGCAGGAAAAGCAGTGGTTCCGTGGTCGCAAGGATCCGGATCTCTTCAGTGTTGATCGTCTTCCTTACGGTCGCGAGGTCGAGAAGTATATCGCCCCCGCCAGCTGCGTCGGCCTGCTTCAGGGACAACGCGACCACCGCATTTGGTGGATTGACCGAGAACTCCGACTTGAAGTCGTTCTCGTTGAGCCCGGCCTGCATCAGCAGGAAACGGGGTGCGATATAGCTCAGCATCGCATCGCGGCCACCGCCGAAGATGATGGTCTTCCCCCGTAGTTGCGACACCTCGGTGATGCCGCTGTCCTTGCGCACGTACAGGACGCCCGCGACGGCGCTTCGCTTGAATTCCTCGTTATGGGCGATCACCACATACGATTTCGACGACTGGATGTACTGGAACTGGTTGTAGAACACGATGTCGTAGCGGCCTTCCTGCACCGCGCGCGAAAAGGCATCGAAGTCCCGGGCTGTCACCAGAATGACTTTCCGTCCGAGCAGCTCACTCAGATGGTTGGCCAACGGGGTGTACATGGTGGTCGTCTCGGAAGGCTTGTTTCGCGGGAAGATGCCCATGATCAGCGGCTCTTCAGCGGCATGCAGCGCCGGCGCCAGCAGCACGGCGACGACGATACACAGCAACAGCAGCATCCTGGGCACCACCCGGCAACAGTCACGCATCATCACGGGTCGATCGTTGATTGGAAACATCCTGCTTTGGTGCCAGGCGACCGCTCAGCCCTTCGTGCCCAGCCTGCGACGGGTCCGGGTCGCGTCGAGCCGCACCGGCTCGGCGTCGGTCCTGGCAGCTTCAAGATAGGTAATGTAGTCAGATCCGTTCATCGGGCTCGCCAGCAGGAAGCCCTGAGCATAGTCGCATCCCTGGCTGGTGAGGAACTGGAGTTGCTCTGCGGTTTCGACACCTTCGGCGACGACCTTTAGGTCCAGCCCCTTGGCCATCGCCAGGATGGCCTTGACCAGGAGTGCGTCCTCCGGCTTTTCGGGCAGGCCCGAGACGAAACTGCGGTCGATCTTGAGCACGTCGAAACGGAAGCGCTTAAGGTAACTCAGCGACGAATAGCCGGTGCCGAAATCGTCGAGAGAAAGCGTCACGCCGACGGCACGCAGGCTGTTCAGTTCCTCGGCCACGTGCTGGTGATCGTCGAGCAACACGCTTTCGGTGATCTCGAGTTCCAGCGCATGCGCGGGTATTCCGTAGATGGACATCAATTCGGTCAGCCTGCGGGCGAACCTTTTCCTGAACTGGACTCGGGAAATGTTGATCGCCAGGAACTCGGGGGCGAGGCCCGCACGGTGCCATTCCGACCAGTTCCGGCATGCCTGCTCGAGTACCCAGTCGCCAATGCCCACGATCTGGCCGGTGGCTTCCGCCAGCGGGATGAACTCCGCCGGGCTTATGCTCCCCCGTTCTGGATGCAGCCACCGCAGCAACACCTCGGCCCCCCTGTGCCGCCGCGTCGAAGCATCGAAGATGGGCTGGAAGTGCAGCGCGAGCTGGCCCAGCTCGAGCGCCTGGTTCAGGTCTTGCTCCATCTGCATCCGCTCACGCAGCCGCGTGTTCATGTCTTCCGTGAAGAAGATCGCAGAGCCGTGTCCTCCCGCCTTCGCCTGGTACATCGCGTTGTCTGCATTGGCCATCAGCGAGGCGGCCGTTTCGCCGTTGTCCGGGAACACGACGATTCCGATACTGCAGCGCGCCACCACCTTGCGACCACTCAGCGTCTGCGGTTGCGAGATTGCGCGCACGAGACGCTCTGCGATCTCCTCGGCCTGGAACTCGTTGACGACATCGGGCACCAGCACCAGGAATTCATCACCGCCCAGGCGCGCCACGGTATCGGCGTCCCGGAGGATCGACTGCACCCGGACGCCGGTGGCAACCAGCAGTTCATCGCCCACCGCATGCCCGAGCGAATCGTTGACGCTCTTGAAGTTGTCAAGGTCGATGAAGAAGAGCGCGAACCGCTGCGACGTACGCCGCGCACGGCTGATCGCCTGGTTGATCCGGTCCATCGCC
>JAIENF010000791.1 GCA_019751575.1 Burkholderiales bacterium | reverse complement strand
CTGTCCGCCTGACCGCGCAGCGCGTCGAGATCCTCGCCGAAGATCTTGATCGCGATCTGGGAACGCACGCCCGACAGCATGTGATCGATCCGGTGCGAGATCGGCTGGCCGATCTCGATCGCGGCGGGCAGGTTCACCAGGCGTGCACGGATATCGGCCTTGATCTCGTCCATGCTGCGGTCCAGCTCGGCCGTTGGCTTCAGGCCGACATCGAGCTCGCTCACATGCACGCCCTCGGCATGTTCGTCCAACTCGGCGCGCCCGCTGCGTCGGCCGACATGGGTCACCTCGGGTACCTGGCTGACCAGCACCTCGGCCTGGCGGGCGAGCGCCGAGGTCTCCGTGAGCGTTACTCCCGGATTCAGCCGCAGGCCGATCAGCAGCGTGCCTTCACTGAAGGGCGGCAGGAAGGTGGTCGGAAAAAACGGCACCGCCGCTGCCGCCACCAGCACGGCAGCGCCCGCTGCCGCCAGGGCAGCCTTCGGTCGACCCAGCACGGCGCCCAGGCCGTTGCGGTAGCGCGCCTTCAGCCAGGCCAGCAGCCGCGTGTCGCCGTGGTCCAGCGTCTTCATGCGCGGCAACAGGTAGTAGCTGAGCACCGGCGTCACCGTCACCGACACCAGGAGCGAGGCCAGCGTCGCGACGATGAAGGCGATGCCCAAAGGCACGAAGAGCCGACCTTCCAGCCCCGGCAGCGCAAACAGCGGAACGAACACCAGCACGATGATGACCGTGGCGTACAGGATGCCCGAACGCACTTCCATCGACGCCTTGGCCACCAGAGCCAGCAGGTTCAGGCGCTGCCCCGGGTGTTTGAGTCGGTCTTCCTTCAGACGCCGCATGATGTTCTCGACGTCGACCACGGCGTCATCGACGAGGCCGCCAATGGCGATGGCCAGGCCCCCGAGCGTCATGGTGTTGATCGACAGGCCGAAGTAGCGGAACACCAGCGCCGTGACGAGAATCGACACCGGGATGGCGGTGAGCGCGATGACCGTCGGGCGCACGGTACCCAGGAACAGGAAGAGGATCACCGCGACGAACACGGAAGCACCGATGAGCTTGCCCTGCAACGTCGTGATCGAGGCTTCGATGAAGCTCGCCTGCCGGAACGTCACCCTGGGCGCTTCCATGCCGGCCGGCAGCGATGCCTTCAACCCGTCGAGCGCTTCTTCGATCGAGCGCGTCAAGCCGATGGTGTCCGCCGTGGGTTGCTTCTGGACGCCTAGGATCACCGCGGGTTTGCCCTCGAAGCCTGCATCTCCGCGCTTGATCGCCGCTGCGAAGGTGACCGTGGCGATCTGGCGCAACCGGATCGGCTGGCCATCGCGAGCAGTGAGCGCGAGCTCCTTCAGATCGTCCAGCCGCGAGGTTCGGCCGAGGTTGCGGATCAGGTACTCCCGCCCGTTCAGCTCCAGGAAGCCACCGGAGGTATTGCTGGAAAAGCCCTTGAGGGCGCTTTCGAGCTGGCCATGCGAGATGCCGAGCTCGGACATCCTTCGCGTGTCAGGTTGCACCTGGAACTGGCGCACCTCGCCACCGATCGGGATCACCTGCGCGACACCGGGGATCGACAGCAGGCGCGGCCGCAGCACCCAGTCGGCGAACTCGCGTACTGCCATCGGCGACACCTTGGCCGGATCGACCGGGATCGCGATCTGCATGATCTCGCCCATGATGGAGCTGATCGGGCCCATGCGCGGCACCACGCCGGCGGGAATCGCACCCTCCATCGAGGACAGCCGCTCCGAGACCAGCTGCCGCGCACGGAAGATGTCGGTGTCCCAGTTGAACGTCACGTAGAGGAAGGACAGGCCGGCCGACGAGGTCGAGCGCAGCGACTCCACGCCGGGCAGCCCGTTGATGGCCGTCTCCAGCGGGAAGGTGATCAGTTGCTCCACCTCCTCCGCGGCCATGCCCCCGGCCTCGGTCATGATGGTCACCGTCGGCTTGTTGAGGTCCGGGAAGACGTCCACCGGCGTGCGGGAGAGCGTGAACGCACCATAGGCCATCAGCACCACGGCGCCGATCAGGACGAGGAGCCTGTTGGCGAGACTGTTGTCGAGCAGCCACTTGAACATGTCAGCGCACCTGGTTGATCAAGGTCGCGCCCCGCGTGGCAACCCGGTCGCCGGGCGCGAGGCCGGACGTGATCACCGCATTGACGCCATCGAGCGGCTCCGCGGTCACGACGCGCGGCTCGAAGCGCTCCGGCGTGACCTTGACCCACACGATTGTCTGGTTGGCCGGATTGCGCATCAAGGCGGACACGGGCACCGCAATGCCCTTGAACTTCTGCTTCGATTGCACGAAGACCTTGACCGGCTGCCCCACAGCCAGCTGGTCAAGAGCAGCACCTCTGGCGCGGAAGGTGAGCGGGAGCGCCTGATCCCGCAGGCTGCGCGCGGCGCCGATGAACTCCAGCGCCACCCGCTGCTCGCCCACCGCCAGCGTCGCTGCCCCCACATCGGAAGCCAGGGCAGGATCGAAGGCCAGGGCCTCGATGCGCATGCGCGTCGGATCGACGATCTCGAACACCAGCTCGCGCGCATCGACGACCTGGCCGCTGACCACGTTCGCCGTGGCGATCACGCCGGACACCGGCGCGACCAGGGCCTCGCGGCTGGACAGGCCGGTGTCGACCGCGGCGATGCGATCGGTCAGGCTCGCCAGTTCGCTCTCGACGGCCTCGATGTCCTTTCGGGGCACCGTATCGGACAGTTCACGAAGGCGGGCGAGGCGTCTTGTCGCCAGTGCCCGCGCGGCACGCAGTTCGGCGAGCTGTGCGGCCTGGTTGGACCGTTCGATCGGCGCGGCCGACGAGATGACATAGGCGAGCACCTCACCGCTGCGCACCGCCTGTCCAGGGTTGGGCAGACCCCGCGGTCCGGGTGCGATACGCCCCGCATTCAGTGCCTGTACCCGACCACCGGCGTTCGGGTCCATCATCACGCGCGCCCCGAGTTCCACCGTTCTCGGCAGCTCGGCGGATGCGGCTACGAGGGTGCGCACGCTGAGCTGGCGCTGCGCGGGCTTGGGCAGGGACACGCTGCCGTCGGGCAGTCTCTGTGGCCCGTTGCCGGCTGCCGTTCCAGCCGCGTTGCCATGATCATGGCCGTCACCGGCCTGCGTCACTGCAGGGTGCAGCACTGACAGCGACAGTGCGAGCAAAAGGGTAACCGAGAAGGATGCGCGCTTCATGCGGCACCTCGCACACGTGCATTGCGGGACCTGAGCACGCGCACGCCCGCCCAGACCAGGAGGAGCGCGGACAGGCCGATACCGGCCCAGACGAGCATCGCCTTCCATTCGGGCCCGTGGCCATCCGCGCCGGAAGGCGCTGCTGCATGCAGGTCCAGTTCACCGGCGAGCAGGTCGCTGTCGGCGCCAACCGTGACCATTGCAACCACCGGCAACACGCCGGCGGCCGGTGCCGCTGCCAGCATCACCTCGTACTCGCCTTCGGCCTTGGATATCGCCATGAGCTTCTCCCCGGCGATCTCGAGCTCGATGCGCGCATCCTTCACGGGGCTGTTGTCGGCAAATCGGTCCAGGTAGAGCGTCACCTTGCGTCCGTCGAGCACGCCGACGAGCTCTAACTGATCGGACACGGCGATGAAACGCGGCAGCCCCGTGCCACCGGAGGCGGGGGCCTCTGCCCCATGGTCGTGTCCGGGGCCGGCGAACACACTGCCGGCATGAAATGCGAGGAGGGCGACGCTAAACACGATCGCCTGAAGAGTGCGGGTCATCGCTGAGCCTTGCAGGGAAGGTTGAGAAATGTCTGAAAAGGTGGGGACCGTCAGGCAGTGCATCGGGCTCACTCCGGAAGCAGGCCGAGCGCCTGCCGCCACTCGGAGATGATCGTGAACAGCTCGAGCCGACTCAGCACGGCCTGTCGTTGTGCCTCCACTGCCTCCGCTTCAACCCGCAGGCGCGCGGGCAGATCGGTTTCGCCGAGACGAAACGAACGTTCGAAGAACGTGCGGGACTCGGCCGCGAGCAGCGCCCGTCGCTCGGCGGCCACCACCTGCAATCGCGCGGATTCGATGCGCAGGCGTCCCGCCGATTGCGCGGCGGCAACACGTTCGGTCTGCAGCACCGCAATCACCTGCAGTTCGGTGGCATCGGCCCGTGCGCGTGCAATCCGCGCCCGGTAACGCTCCCCGGCGCCGAAGGGGATCCGTACCGCCACCGTGACCGACTGGCCGAAGGATTCACCGAACGCGTCGCGCGCGCGGCCTCCGATCAGCGTCAGGTCCGGATTGGCCCGCGATCGCACCAGTGCCAGCGCGGCGGCGCGGTCGGCGGCCGCGGCACGTGTCAGCAGGTCGTCGACTGCAGGATGTCCCCGCAACCCCTGGTCGTCTGCCGCGTCAATGCGAGGTTCCGGTTCCGGCACGGGCACGGACAACGGGACTGGCCGAGCGTCCACACGCGGCGACAGGGTCTGCCCGCCGATAAGCGCCCGGACCTCCTGCTCGGCACGCACCTCGGCAGCCATCGCCTGGGCACGGGCCGCCTCGGCAGCAGCTACGGCGCCTTCGGCAAGGTGTTGATCGGATCGTGCGAGATCGCCTGCCTTGAACCGCGCGGCCACGTCAGCCGCAAGTCGGCGCGCGTTCGCCACCTGGTCCGTTGCCCGTTCGACCTCGACGCGCGCGCGCGCCCAGTCCCAGTATGCCTCCCGGACGGCGCCGGCCAGGCGCAGCCTCGCGGCCAGCAGACTCGTCTCGACGACACGACTTTCCGCCTCGGCAAGCGCGCTGCTGCGCGCCCGTTCGCCAGGCAGCCACAGGGGCAACGAGATACCTACCTCCTGCTCGCGCAGGCCGCGGTCGCGTGTCACCTGGTCGGTCCTGGCGAGTACCTCCAGCGCCGGCGGCTCGGGCGTCCACGCCTGTGCCGCACGGCGCTCGGCCTGTGCCGCTTCCCGACGCGCTTCGAGGGCTGCTGCTTCAGGCTGCCGCAACCAGGCAGCTTCGAAAACCTGTCTAAGCGAAAGTCCCGGGCTGTCCGGACGCGGGATTGCCTGGGCCGACACTGTGGCGGGCAAGAACCCTACGATGAACAACACCAGCCATCCCACCGCCGAGAGGACATGTCCTCCGTTCCTGCGATCCATCCGATTCTCCGTTGTGGCTACGATCCACGGAACATCGGCGGGCAGCGATCATGATGATCGCGTCGCGACTACGGGCCCTGGCGGGCCTGACGCATTCGCAACCGGGAACCCTGCAGGGTGTCAGCCGGCCTCGCCGATCAGGCGAGGCGGACCCACTGAGGACGATCGGGTGCTTCGGGCGCGTGCGAAGACTCGGTCCGCTCGGCCACCAACAGGACTGGCTTGAGCGAGAGAGGCATCGGGATTACCGGCAGGGCCAGGGGCATCGAGACATAGTGACCATGGCAATGAAACGTGTCCTGAGTGCCCTTGCCGTCAGAACTGCTTTCCGACGATGGCGCATGCTGGTCGGGGGCCGTGCGCGCGTGCTCATGGTCGCCGTGTTGTACGACGCCGGCCTCGCGTCCCTGCTCGCTCATGCCAAGCAGGCCGCCCCAGACTGGCTGGAATGGCATCAGGGCGACGAGGAGGATGAGAAGGATCCGCTTCATTTCCAAAGTTTATACCAGCGCGTCGGCTTCACTCAATTACATTGTTGTAACGTCCGGGGTCGAGCGACACGGCGCCGTGCCTAGTGCGTACCGCGAACATGGCGGTGGGGCGATCCCGAGGTCGCCTGCGCGACTGCGGTATCGAGCTCGTTGAGAATGCCGCACTGCTCGACGGTATGCGACGCGCTGCACGTCGCACGCAGGGTCCGCAGATCCTTCTGCAGGATCCGCAGTTCGCGGATGCGGTGGGTGACGTGATCGATGTGCTGGTCGAGCAGCACGTTGACCTCCCCGCAGTCCTGCAAGGGGGCATCGCGCAGTCGCAGCAGCGTCCGGATCTCGTCGAGCGTCATGTCCAGGTTGCGGCAGTGGCGAATGAACGCCAGCCGCTCCGCATGGACGGCCGTATACATGCGGTAATTGTTGTCCGCCCGCCGCGCCGCAGGGATCAGACCCTCGCGCTCGTAGAAGCGGATCGTCTCGACCGCAGTGCCCGTCGAGTGCGCGAGATCGCCGATGCGCATGGCCTGCTCCGTCATGAATGAGGATCCTTGACTCTACACCGACTTCAGGGTTTCCAATGCCCTTCATGAGACACGGAGCGCAACCATGAACAGCAATGACCCGATCGTCGCGCCGGGCGCCAAGCCTGCCGAAACCTGTGATGAATGCCACGGAAACAGCAGTGCCGTGCCTGCGTTCGAGGAAGCCCGTCCGCCTCCTGGCCAGGCGCGATTTCGCGTGCCGACGCTCGACTGCCCGAGCGAAGAGTCGGAGATCCGGCGCGCGGTCGAGCACATTGCGGGCATTCGTGCGCTGACTTTCCAGCTCGGTCAGCGCTCCATGACCATTGATGCGCTCCCGGAGGTCATCGAACAGGCCGTTGCAGCGATCCGCAAGGCAGGCTTCGACCCGCAGACGATGCCCGATAAGGGCACCTCAAAGCGCGATGCGGACACCGTCGGATCAGATGACCATGACCACGGCGCCGGCGCGGTCGGCGGGTGGCGGCTGGGTGGTGCCCTGCTGCTGGCGATTGGCGCAGAAATGCTCGGGTTTTTCGCCCCCGACACCCAGGCCTGGACCGCTGCGGGCCTTGCCCTGTCGGCCGTGGCCATCTGGCTCGCCGGCTTCGATGTCTACAAGAAGGGGCTGACCGCGCTGCGCCACGGGCGGCTCAACATCAATGCGCTGATGACCGTGGCGGTCACGGGTGCGTTCGCGATCGGCCAGTGGCCGGAGGCGGCCATGGTGATGGCGCT
>JAIENF010000641.1 GCA_019751575.1 Burkholderiales bacterium | reverse complement strand
CCTGCGGCACGTGAAACGGAGGGCGACGCCAGCAGGATGAGGAAGGCGGCGACGGCGGTGGGGTGGCGAGTGTCGGTCTTCCACCGGGAAAACGCCTGAAGCAACGGTGCGCCTCGGGGTCCGCGCCGATCGCTGGGCAACGCGAAGACCAGCGGCGAAAGCACCAAAACCGCCAGCAGGAACAGGCCCTCTGCAGTTGCGAACAGGAAATCAAGCATGGCTTGCGTCGCGCCCTTAGGCTGTGGACGACGCAAGCTTAGCATTCGGATGGGGTCGACTTGCGCCATGCCGCAGGAGTCGTAGCAGCGGTACTCGAGGCGGCGCAGGCCTTCGACGAGCACGGGAACAATGTCGCGGGAGGCTTGCCGCACATGGGGGGTCAGGCCGACGGGCTGCCGGAGGGGCGGCAGGGGTGGGTGGACGGTGTGCGGGTGGGGAGTTTCGGGGGTTTTGGCATGGCTATTGATGTAGCGCCTGCGGCGGGGGTCGGGCAGGATCGTCGTCAGCCGTCCGAATGACACACCTCCTCGCACTCTCCTTCGTTGGCTACGCTCAGGAAGTACGCCAAAGCATGTGGTCGTGAGTTGGTGGTTCGAATCGAATAGCCAGCCCAGAGTGGGCAGGTACTATTCGTCTTGACGCTTCTACTGGAGAGACTGATGTCGATATCAATCGCAGAAGTTGAAGCACAGGCGCTCCTCCTTTCGCCGGAGGATCGTGCACAACTAGCTGACAAGCTGCTGGCGAGCCTGGCTTCTGACACGGACGTTGAGGACGCCTGGTCAGCTGAAGCCGAGCGTCGCCTTGCCGAGCTGGAGCGCGGAGCAATCTCCGGGATTCCCGTACAAGACGCCATCGCCCGTGCCCGCGACGCCGTTCGATGATTGCATCGACTCATCCGCTTGCAGCAGATGAGCTTGTCGATGGTGCTGTGTTCTACGCAAAGGAAGCCAGTCCGGTACTCGCGTTGCAGTTTGTGGCCGAGTTCGAGCGCTCGGTCGCCTTGCTTCTCGCCTCTCCGGAACTCGGTGCCCTTTGGCGTGGGCGTTTGCGGCGTCTGCCACTTCGTCGTTTTCCGTACGGCATCGTCTATCGCGTTTCTGGCGATACGCTTCGCATTGTGGCCCTCGCGCATCAGAAGCGCCGACCTGGGTACTGGCGTGGCAGGCAATAGTCCGTATCGCCTGGCTCTGCCCAACCCAGCGCTCGAGCGGACCTATGCTGGCTAGGCGCTTCAGGCGCTGACTCGAATCGATTTCGCCAAGTTGAGGTCGCAAATCGCGACCTCAAAGGTGCAGCGCGGTACCTCGACGACGACGAAGCTATCGCCGAGTACATGACAGCCGTACTTGAAGCGAACGATCCGGATCTGTTGCTGCTTGCCCTGGGCGACGTGGCTCGAGCGAAGGGAATGGCTCAGGTCGCCAAAGATGCAGGGCTGGGTCGCGAAAGTCTGTACAAGGCCCTTGCGCCTGGTGCGAAGCCGCGATTCGACACCGTCATGAAGGTGGCTCGCGCCTTGGGCGTCAAGTTCACGGCGCACCCTGCGTGAGATAACGGGCTGCCACACCCCGCTACAACCACCTGCACATGAAGTCCGCCATCGCCGGCCGCACGATGTGCGAGCGGTCGTGGCAGCAGTGCCCGCTGTCTTCCCAGATCAACGTCTCCACCGGGCCACCCGCCTCGGCTGCCATCCGGGTGGCGTTCTCCATCGGCGTGATGGTGTCGAGGCCACCATGCACGATCAGCAGCGGGCAGCGGATCTTCGCCGCCGCGCCCTCGAGGTCGATGCACTCGAAGAACGTGCGCGCCTCCTCTACCGAGCGTGAGCCGCTGACGTAGACGAAGCCGTCCAGCGTCGCGCGCGGGATGCTCGCCAGGTTGCGCAGGTGGTACATCGCGCCCCAGGCCACCGCGGCGCGGATGCGTGTGTCCATCGACGCGGCCTTCGGTGCGTAGTAGCCGCCGGTGCTGCGGCCGATGATGCCGATGCGGCCGGCGTCGATCTGCGGGCACTGCTCTAGGAAGTCGAGCACCGCGATCACGCACTGCTCGAAGTCGCGGCGCCAGGGCATGCGGAACAGCGTCTCGCCCTGGCCAGGGCCATCGAAGGCAAGCGTCGCCAGCCCGCGCTCGACGCAGAGGTCGTTGACCACCTGGTAGTCCTCCTTGGTGGTGTCGAGGCCACCGAGCAGGATCACGCAGGGTGGCTTCGATACTCCCGTCGGCAGCCGCAGGTAGGCCGGCATCTCGATGCCGTCGAACGGAATGCTCACCGGCTGCAGCGGCGGTGACAGCATCGGCGCTGCACGCGCGAACACCGCGACCTTGCGGTCGTGCACGCTGCGCTTGAGCTGCGGGTCGTCGTAGTACAGGTTCTGCGCGTAGTGGAAGTAGAGCGCGGCGCGGGCGTATTCGCGCGCGGCGGTTCGGATGTGGCCCTGGTCTTCGGCGGCGCGGCCGCGCTGCTCGGCGGCGTCGCCGAATTGCGACCATACCGTGCACCACTGCGACCAGTCGTCCATCGCCGCCCGGATGTCGAGCAGGTCCCGGTAATGCACGCCGTCGCCCAGGAAGCGATGCATGCCCTGGCCGATCACCTCATCCACTCGCGCCCGTGTCATGGGTCGCTCCTCCGTTGCGATGTTGTCGTCGTTTATGATGGCGGCACTACAAGAAAAGCAGGAGGAGACCCCGATGGAATTTGCGTTGCCCCGGACGTCGCCCCGGACGTTCCCCATGGCGCCTGCCGCGCTGCGCCTCGGCACCGGCCTGGCCGGCATCGCGCTGCTGTTCACGGGCATCGCCACACCGGCGGCCGCGCAGGTTGCCGCGCCCGCCTGGCCGTCGAAGCCCGTGCGCATCATCATCCCGACGCCGGCGGGTGGCAACCCCGACTTCGTCGCGCGGCCGATCATGCAGAAGATGTCGGAGCAGCTGCGCCAGCCGTTCGTGATCGAGAACCGCCCGGGCGCGGCCGGCACCATCGGCGTGGACTTCGTCGTGCGCGCGCCGGCCGATGGCTACACGATGCTGTTCGGCGCGGTCGGCCATGTCGCCACGCCGCCGGCTATGTACGCGAAGCTGCCCTACGACCCGATCCGCGACCTGATCCCGGTCACCAACCTGGCCGATGCGCCGTTCGCGCTGTTTGTGCATCCGTCGCTGCCGGTGAAGTCGGTGAAGGAGCTGGTTGCGCTCGCGCGCAAGCGGCCGGGCGAGATCACCTATGCGAGCTTCGGCGTCGGCAGCTATCCGCACTTCGCCACCGAGGCGCTGAACGCGCTGGCCGGGATGCGGATGAACCATGTGCCGTACAAGGGCAGCGCCCCGGCGGCCACCGCGCTGCTCTCGGGCGAGGTGATGGTCGGGCTCGACGCGCCGCAGTCGACCCTGCCCCACCTGCGCAGCGGACGGTTGCGTGCGCTGGCGATGGGCTCGACGCAGCGCATCTGGATCGCGCCGGAGATCCCGACCTTCGCCGAGGTTGGACTGCCGGGCTATACCGCGAGCGCGTGGTTCGGGTTGTTCCTGCCGGCGGGGACGCCGAAGGCAATCGTCGATGCGACGCACCGCGAAGGCGTGCGTGCGCTGCAGTTGCCGGAGATCCGCGAGCCGCTGCTGAAGGCGGGCTTCCAGCTGATCGGCAGCACGCCGGAGCAGTTCGCGCAGCAGGTACGCGAGGACATCGCGCGCTTCACGAAGATCGCGCGGGAGGCGGGGATCAAGGCGGAGTGAGGCGGTGCCTGACGATGCCGCGAACCACATGGGCGACATCCGCTTCCGGATGGTCGCTCGACGGCACACCCGGGCAGTCGGCGTCGTGCAGACGCGCTCGGTCAGTTCGGGAGCTGGCGGAAGAGGAACGTTGCTTCACGCTTCGTGGCTTTTCTGAAGGAGAAGATGTGGATCGCATCTTCACGCTCTGTATGGACGCATCACCGTTGCACTAGCCTGACCTGCAACTCGCAGCCCACCGCTTCGGCGTATCGCTTCAACGTCCCCAATGATGGCGCATGCTTGCCAGCAGATTCCAGCCGCGACACGGCACTCTTGGTCGTGCCCATGCGTTCGGCGACCGCTTCCCGGGTAAGCCCCGCCCGGGTGCGCGCCTTCAGCAGCTGGCTGACCACCTGATACTCGAACTCGAGCGAAGCATAGGCTTCATTGAAACCCGTGCGCTTGCTCGCCTTCGCGAGAAAGGCCTGGTGATCGTGTTCGACACGAACGTGTTTCAGTTCAGCCATTGCGGCGCCCCGCGCGACCGCCGCCCCAGCGCCACCACTGCCGCCAACCCCAGCGCAAGCAACGGCGCGGCCGGCGGCAGCGGCACGACAGCCACGCCCGGGTCGCGCGTCTCGATCGTCAGGCGGATGAAGTCGACCTGGAACGGCGCCAGCGGCGCAAACACGTTCTCGGTGAACTGGAGAATGCGCGAGCGATCGAGGCTGACCGAGCCATCGGCCAGGAACGGAAAGAAGAAGGACGACAGCGAGACGCTGAGTTCCTCGATCGTGGTGTCCTCCGCGGGCTTGTCCGAGACCTGGCCGAACAGGTCCCGCCCGGGCGCCCTCCCGATGTCGAACCCGTCAAGGAAGATCCGGTTGTTATCGACGGGCCCGACGCGCAGGCCGGCCACCCGCAGCGACAGCGTCGCCGACACGATGTCCCCGGTCACCACGAACGGGGCGAACGATCCCGTGGGCCGGAACTGGGGCTGGTTCAAGGCGTCCTGGAACATCGGGGCGTCGGTCAGCGGCGCATCGCCAGGCGTGGCATTGGAGATGCGCGTATCGGCCAGCGTGCCGGTGCGCACGCCGATGCCGAATCCGTCGTCGTCGCCGTAGAACGTCACGACAGTTGCGGCGTGTGCGGTGGAGACGCTCAGCAGGCAGGCAAGGGTCAGGTGACGCAGCATGGGAGCTCCCGAAGGGTTGGCGTGCGGACATCGAGCAACGGGAGCGGGTCCCGCCGTGTGAGAAGTACCGCATTCGGTCTGGAGAGGTCAATGTCGGGACGACAGCCTGTTCGTCGACAGGCTTGCATATCGATGCCGAAAGAGCGACATTTGATGCCCAAAATGCGTCAACCTCTCGCTTCCCTCCTTTTCCCCGAGTACCGGCGCCGCGTCCTTGGCCTCCTGTTGTTGAAGCCTGAGGATGCGCTGCATGGCCGGGAAATCGCTCGCCGGACCGGTTTATCGCCGGGGACGATCACGCGCGAACTCGGCAAGCTTGCCGAAGTGGGGTTGTTGAAGCGAGAGAAGCGCGGCAACCAGCAGGTCTACAGCGCGGACACGAGCGCGCCCATCTTCACGGAGCTGGCGAGCATCCTGCGCAAGACATCGGGGCTGGCTGACGTGCTCGTGGAGGCGCTGGGGCCGTTGGCAGCGCGGATACATCTTGCGTTCGTTTTCGGGTCCGTCGCACAGGGGCGCGAACACAGCGGCAGCGACATCGATGTGATGCTGATCGGCGACGTGACCTTCCGCGAGGTGGTCGAGGCGTTTCATCCAACCCAGGCCACGCTGGGCCGTGAGGTGAATCCAAAGGTGCTCGCCGCCAGCGAGTTTGCAGCGAAGAAGACAAACGATGCGTTCCTTGCGGACGTGATGGCGAAGCCGAAGCTGTTTCTGATCGGAACCGTCGATGACCTTGAAGAACCTGCTCGGGATCAGCCTTGATGTCGCACAAGCCGACAAGGTAGTCGTCGCACGCCTGCTCGCTGCGGCAGAGCGAAACATCGCCGATGCCCAGTTGCCAGGCCTGAGTACGTCGAATCGATTCGACGCGTCCTACAAGGCGATCATGCAGCTCGCGATGCTGGCCTTGAACGCGAACGGCTACCGGACGCTGACCAGCAAGCCCGGGCATCATCAGACGGCAATCCAGTCTCTCGTGCTGAGCGTTGAAGTTCCGCGCGAGACCGTGATCATCCTCGATGCTTTGCGCAAGCAGCGAAACCAATCCGACTACTCCGGGGAACTGATCACCGATGCTGCGGCGGCCGAGTGCCTCTCAAAAGCTCGAAAGCTTCTTGCGCATGTCGAGGCATGGCTGGACAGGGAACGACCCGATCTGCGTTCGCGCTAGCGATCCTCATCGTAACGCGGTCACTTCCCCTTCTTCGGCCGCTGCCACCCCGCCCGGTGCTGCTGCTGCTTCGGGTTCACCACCAGCCCGCCGGGCGGCACGTCCTGCCACACCGTGGTACCCGCGCCGACGGTACTCCCCTTGCCCACCTTCACCGGCGCGACCAGCTGCACGTCGGAGCCGATGTGCACGTTGTCCTCGATCACCGTGCGGTGCTTGTTCGCGCCGTCGTAGTTGCAGGTGATGGTGCCGGCGCCGATGTTCACGTCGCGTCCGACGGTGGAATCGCCGACATACGCGAGGTGGTTGGCCTTGCTGCGCGCGCCCAGGGTGCTCGCCTTCACCTCGACGAAGTTTCCGATGTGCACCTCGTCGGCCAGCGCAGCATCCGGACGCAGCCGGGCATACGGGCCGATGCGCGCCCGCGCGCCGACCGTCGCGCCGTCGATGTGGCTGAACGCCTCGATGCGGGTGCCGGCGCCGATGGTGGCGTTGCGGATCACGCAGTTCGGTCCGACGCTCACGCCATCGGCGAGCTTCACCGTGCCTTCGAACACGCAGCCGACGTCGATGGTCACGTCGACGCCGCAGGCGAGCTGGCCGCGCACGTCCAGGCGCGACGGGTCGAGCAGCGTCACGCCCGCCTCGAGCAGGCCACGCGCGATCTCGAACTGGTGGATGCGTTCGAGCTGGGCGAGCTGGGACTTGCTGTTGACGCCGAGCGTCTCCCAGATCTCGTCGGCCGACTCGGTGACCACCGGTACCTTGTCCGCCACTGCCAGC